>NZ_JBEYUS010000154.1:0-1019 GCF_040643635.1 Saccharopolyspora sp. NPDC047091 | reverse complement strand
CTAGGAGCTGTTTAGGAATTGGTTTTGGTGAGGTCGCGGAGCCAGATGTTGATGGTGGCGATGTGCACGGTGGCTTCGTAGCGGACGGCGAGTTTGTCGTATCGGCTGGCCACGGCGCGGTGGTGTTTGAGCCGGTTGATCCCGCACTCCACGGCGTGGCGCCGGCGATAGGTCTTGGAGTCGAAAGCGGGGGGCCGGCCTCCGGCCGGGCCTCGGGCGCGGCGGTGGGCGGCTTGGTCTTTCGGGATCGGGATCGTTGCCATGATCTTGCGTTGACGCAGGTAGGAACGGTTCGCGCGGGAGGAGTAGGCCTTGTCCGCCAGTACCCTCTCCGGGCGAGTACGCGGGCGTCCGCGGGTACGTGTCACCCGAATCGCGTCCAGCACAGCGGCCATCTGAGGATTATCGGCGCGTTGACCAGCAGTGATCAGTATCGATAGTGGCTTGCGGTCTTGTTCACAGGCCAGGTGGATCTTCGTGGTGAACCCACCACGGGACCGCCCCAGGGCGTGATCGGCCGGTTCATCACCGGGAGGTTCGACCTGCTCATCAGGCCGACGGCGAGCTCCGGCGGCGTGCTGGTGAGCCCGGTTGATCGTGGAATCCACCGACACCTGCCAATCGATCAACCCTGCCTGATCCGCCCACGCCCGCAGCACCGAGAGAATCCAGGGCCACACGCCCGCACGCTGCCAGCGACGAAACAACTGGTAGATCGACTGCCAATGCCCATAGCGTTCCGGTACGTCCCGCCACGGAGCACCGACCCGCACCCGCCACCGGACCCCATTGAGCAACTGCCGCCGAGTCCACTTCGGACGACGCCCCACCACCGGCCGAGGCGGCAACACACGCCGCAACATCGCCCATTGCCGATCCGTCAGATCCTGACGCGCGCCAACCGATACGCTTCCCACCGAGGTCTCCGGATAGATGTCGATCTTCTTGGTCGTTGATCCATCTACCGGAGACCTCACTGCGTTCCACCAGCGGGCCCCAGGTTCCTAAACAGCTCCTAG
>NZ_JBEYUS010000153.1:0-1254 GCF_040643635.1 Saccharopolyspora sp. NPDC047091 | reverse complement strand
GGAGAACGCGATGGTGCCGACCGTGCAGAACCCGGCGCAGGACGCCACCGATCCGCGGGCGAAAGCGGCCTTCCTGGGCCCGGCGGCGGCCTGCGCGAACGCGTGGTGGCGCAGCAGGTACGGGATGCGCTCCCGGCCGTAGGCGATGAGCCGTTCGGCGGGGCCCGCGCCGGGCCCCAGCGGCGGCGGCCCGGAGAGCACCTGCTGCTGGAACCGGCTCTCGTCGTCCTCCAGCAGGGCGCGGAAGATGCCCGCGCGGCTGCCGAAGCGCCGGAACACGGTGCCCTTGCCCAGGCCCGCGCGCTCGGCCAAGCCGTCCATGGTCACCTTCTCGACGCCGTGCTCCGCGATCAGCTCGCGCACGACCGCCAGCAGGTGCTCGCGGTTGCGCACCGCGTCGGCGCGTTCCGCGCGCGGCTTCCCGAAGGGCACGACATCCACACCGGCGAACCTACCCCGGAACAAAAGCGGGGTACGGTCCGTTTAATCTTCCGGGTGTGACGACGGGTCACGCACCGCACCACCGCAAGGAGCCGCACGCATGAACCTCTTCCGCCTGGACGCCAGCATCCTGCCCGGCACCTCCACCAGTGCCGAGCTCGCCGACCTCGCCGAAGCCGAATGGACCGCGGCCCACCCCGGCGCCACGATCACCCGGCGGCACCTCGGCGCCGAACCGCTGCCCGCCGACGCGTGGACGTCGGCCACCACCGCCGGATTCACCCCCGAAACCGACCGCACCCCGCAGCAACGGGACGCCCTCGGCCTGGCGGCAGCACTCGCCGACGAACTCCGCCACGCCGACGCGGCCGTCTTCGCCGTGCCGATGTACAACTTCGGCGTCTCCCAGCACTTCAAGACCTGGGCAGACCTGGTCATCGCGGGCGCGGGACCCACCGACCCGCTGCTGGCGGGCAAGCCCGCGGTCCTGATCACCACCATCGGCGGCGGCTACGGCCCCGGCACCCCGCGCGACGGCTGGGACCACTCCAGCCCCTACCTGCAGCGCATCCTCGGCGACGTCTGGCAGGCCGACCTCACCTTCATCAAGCGCGAGCTGACCCTCGCCGCGAGCAACCCCGCGATGGAGGCACTGCGCGACCTCGCCGAGCAGCAGCACGCCGACGCGCAGGCCGCCGCCCGCGACGCGGGCAAGGTCCTCGCCGACCCGGTGGGAGCCCCGGCGAAGGCGCGGGTGAGCGCGCGGAACTCGATGGGGTCGCCGAGCTGGGTGCCGGTGCCGTGCGCCTCCAC
>NZ_JBEYUS010000152.1:0-1378 GCF_040643635.1 Saccharopolyspora sp. NPDC047091 | reverse complement strand
GTCCCACCTCGTCGGACGAACGGTCCGTTCACTCGTATCCGCATGAGTGAGCGGACCGTTCGTCCACTAGAGCTGGACGAACGGTCCGTTCACTCCGCAGCTGAGCGAGATCGTCTCGGCGTGGGGTGTGGGGAACGGTCGTCCGGTGTCGTCGGGCCAGCGGTCCGTGCTCCCGGGCCGCGCAGTTGATCTCGGTCCGCCAACGATGACCCGTTCGTGTTGTCGAGGCGGCTTTCGCTCGGCACAGTGACGGGCACTCGGAGATCGGAGGCACTCGATGGTGCGAGCACGACCCGTTCGGATCACCCTGGCGGCGGTCACCTCCTGTGCGCTGATCACTCCGATGGCGCAAGCATCCCCGACCCCGCAGCCGCCGCCGGTGCCACCGAAATCGCCGGAGGCGGTCGGTTACGGCGGCGCCGTCTCCAGCGTCGACCCGGACGCCACCCGCGCCGGCATCGACGTGCTCCGGGCCGGCGGCACCGCGGCCGATGCCGCCGTCGCGGTAGCCGCGGCGCTCGGCGTCACCGAGCCCTACTCGGCGGGCATCGGAGGCGGCGGCTACTTCGTGCACTACGACGCGGCCACCGGCGAGGTCTCCACCCTCGACGGCCGCGAGACCGCCCCGGCCGCCGCGCACCCCGAGATGTTCCTGCAGGACGGCGAGCCGATCCCCGCGGCGGAGGCCATCACCAGCGGTCTCGGCGTCGGCGTGCCCGGCACCCCCGCCACCTGGGAGCAGGCGCTGCGGCGGTGGGGGAACAAGGACCTGGGCGAGGTGCTGCGGCCCGCCGAGCGCCTCGCCGCGGACGGCTTCGTCGTCGACGACACCTTCCGCGAGCAGACCGCCGCCAACCAGGAGCGGTTCAGCGCGTTCCCCGCCACCCGCGACCTGTTCCTGTCCGGCGGGCAGCCACCCGCCACCGGGAGCACGTTCCGCAACCCGGACCTCGCCGCGACCTACCGCACCCTCGCCGACGAAGGCCTCGACCCGCTGTACCGCGGCGAGATCGGCGCCGACGTGGTCGACGCGGTGCGCAACCCGCCGGTCGACCCGGCGGCCGGGCGCACCGTGCGGCCCGGCGGCATGACCGCCGACGACCTGCGCGACTACCGGATCGAGGAGCGCGACCCGACGCACGTGTCGTACCGGGGGCTCGACGTGTACGGGATGCCGCCGTCGGCCTCCGGCGGCACCACGGTCGGCGAGGCGCTGAACATCCTCGAAGGCACCGACCTGGGCGCGCTGGACGAGGCGCAGTACCTGCACCACTTCCTGGAGGCGAGCAAGATCGGCTTCGCGGACCGGAACCGCTGGGTCGGCGACCCCGCGTTCGGCGACGTGCCCACCGCGGAGCTCACCGGCCAGGAGTTCGCC
>NZ_JBEYUS010000151.1:0-1397 GCF_040643635.1 Saccharopolyspora sp. NPDC047091 | reverse complement strand
CTCAGCCACACCGTGCAGGCCGAACCGGCGACGCTGTCCCCGCTGCTGAAGCGGCTCGAAGCGATCGGCTACCTCACCCGCAGCCGCACCGCGGGCGACGAGCGCTCGGTCGCCGTCGCGCTCACCCCCGCCGGGCGCGCGCTGCGCGCCGAGGCCGAGCAGATCCCGCAGCAGATCGTCGACCGCCTCGGCCTGCCGCTGAGCACCCTGGAATCGCTCAACACCGCCCTGCGCGAGGTGATGGCCGCCGCCCAGCACGCCAAGGCGGGCCCGCCCGCGCGGTGAGCACCGTCTCCCCCGGCCACCGGAGCGGCGTCCGGGCCGCGGCCGCCTCGCTAGTCTCGCGGGATGAACGCCGCGCCCACCCCGCCCACAGCCGAACTGCACGTGCACATCGAAGGCACCCTCGAACCCGAGATGGTCTTCGAACTGGCCCGGCGCAACGGCATCGCGCTGCCCCACGAGTCGGTCGCCGACCTGCGGGCGAAGTACCGGTTCAGCGATCTGCAGTCGTTCCTGGACATCTACTACGCGAACATGGCCGTGCTGCGCACCGAGGCGGACTTCCACGACCTGGCCGCCGCCTACCTGGACCGCTGCGCCGCGCAGGGGGTCCGGCACGCGGAGATCTTCTTCGACCCGCAGGCGCACCTCAAGCGCGGCGTGCCGATGGAGACCGTGATCGGCGGGCTGCACTCGGCGCTGGTGAGCAGCGACGTCTCGGCCTCGCTGATCCTGTGCTTCCTGCGGGACGAGTCCGCCGAGTCGGCGGCCGAGGCGCTGCGGCTGGCCGAACCGTTCCTGGACCGCATCGTCGGCGTCGGCCTCGACTCAGCCGAGGTGGGGCACCCGCCGTCGAAGTTCACCGAGGTGTTCGCCCGCGCCCGCGAGCTGGGCCTGCACGCGGTCGCGCACGCGGGCGAGGAAGGCCCGCCGGAGTACGTGCGGGAGGCGCTGGACCTGCTCGGCGTGCGGCGCATCGACCACGGCATCCGCGCGCTGGAGGACCCGGAGCTGGTGGAGCGGTTGCGCCGGGAGCGCATCCCGCTGACGGTGTGCCCGCTGTCCAACGTGCGGCTCGGCGCGTTCGCGGAGCTCAGCGGGCACACGCTGCCCGAACTGCTGGAGCGCGGGCTGCTGGTGACGGTGAACTCGGACGACCCGGCGTACTTCGGCGGGTACGTGGACGAGAACTTCGACGCGGTGCGCCGCGAACTGGGGTTGAGCACCGAGCAGCTGCGGGAGCTGGCGGCGAACTCGTTCCGCGCGGCGTTCCTGGACGAGGCGCGCCGGGCGGAGTTCCTCGCCGAAGTGGCGGCCTGGCGGCCGTGACCCCGGGCGGTGCCGATCAGGTTGCTGCGGTGGATGCGCTCGAAGTTCTCGGCGAGCACCGCGCG
>NZ_JBEYUS010000150.1:0-1781 GCF_040643635.1 Saccharopolyspora sp. NPDC047091 | reverse complement strand
GCCCGAGATCCGGTTGGTCAGCAGGGCCACCTGGGCCTCCGCCGAACCGGTGTCGCGGTGCTCGTAGGCCCACCGGCCGAGCGGGGGCGGGAGTTCGCGCTGTTCGTCGATCCACTGGGCCAGCACCCTGCGCATGGCGGCGAGGTCGGCCACGCGCGGCATGGAGGGGACCAGCCAGTCGGTGACGGTGGTGGTGCCGTAGACCGCGAAGGCGCCGTCGACGTCGTCGGGCCGCCACTCCCGCAGCAGCACCCGTTCGGTCACCGGCATCGCCACCATGCGGGAAACGCTACTGCTTGAGCTCCGGCTCGTCCTGCCAGCACGCACCGGAACCACCGGGTTCCGCACTCGAAGGTCCACTGTGGACCGGATTTGGCGGCGCGCATCGCCGGGAGGCGCGGGTTGACATCGCGACGGCCGCCGCCAACACTGCGAGCAGAATAACCGACTGTTCGGTCAGTACAGAGGTGGTGGAGCCCCGGTGAGCACGGTGGAACCCGTCGCGGACGCGGCACGAACGATGTTCGACGAGGACACCGCGTCCCGGGAACTCGGCATCGAACTGGAGTCCGCCGCCGAGGGCCGGGCGAGCGCGCGGATGACGATCACCCGCTCGATGGTCAACGGCCACGGCATCGCGCACGGCGGTTACGTGTTCCTGCTCGCCGACACCGCGTTCGCCTGCGCCTGCAACAGCCACGGTCCCGTGACCGTCGCGGCCGGAGCCGAGATCAACTTCATCGCGCCGGCGCACGAAGGCGATAGGCTGCACGCCGAAGCGACCGAGCGCACCCGCTACGGCCGCAGCGGGATCTACGACATCACCGTGCGCCGCGAGCACGACGCGGTGGTGATCGCCGAATTCCGCGGGCGCAGCAGGACGATCGACGGCCGGAGAGGGCAACGCGCATGACCGGAACGACCACCGCGGCCGACGAGACCGCCCCGATCGAGGTGGACGAGCTCCGCGCCCGCCAGCTGGACCGGCTGCGGTGGACGCTGCGGCACGCCTACCGCAACGTTCCCTTCTACCGCGCCAAGTTCGACGCCGCCGGGGTGCACCCGGACGACTGCCGCGAACTGGCCGACCTCGCGAAGTTCCCCGTCACCACCAAGGAGGACCTGCGCGCGAACTACCCGTTCGGCATGTTCGCGGTGCCGCGCGAGCAGGTCAGCCGGGTGCACGCCTCCAGCGGGACCACCGGGCAGCCCACCGTCGTCGGCTACACCCGGCACGACCTGGACGTGTGGGCGGAGGTGGTGAGCCGCTCGATCCGCGCCGCGGGCGGGCGACCCGGCGACCTGGTGCACATCTCCTACGGCTACGGCCTGTTCACCGGCGGGCTCGGCGCGCACTACGGCGCGGAGAAGCTCGGCTGCACCGTGGTCCCGGCCTCCGGCGGGATGAGCGCGCGGCAGGCGCAGCTGATCCGCGACTTCCGACCCGACCTGATCATGGTGACACCGACGTACATGCTCGCCCTCGTCGACGAGCTGCGCCGCCAGGGCATCGACCCGCGGGACACCGGGCTGCGCGCCGGGATCTTCGGCGCCGAACCGTGGACCGAGGAGATGCGCGGCGAGCTGGAGCGGGCCCTGGACATCGACGCGGTGGACATCTACGGGTTGTCCGAGGTGATGGGTCCCGGTGTCGCCGCCGAGTTCGCCGAGACCAAGGACGGCCTGCACATCTGGGAGGACCACTTCTACCCCGAGGTGATCGACCCGGTGCTGGGCGGGACGCTGCCCGACGGCGACGCCGGTGAGCTGCTGTTCACCTC
>NZ_JBEYUS010000149.1:0-1811 GCF_040643635.1 Saccharopolyspora sp. NPDC047091 | reverse complement strand
GTCATGGCGGACCTGGCACAGCTCGCCCTGGCAGACCCCGCTGAACGCGAAGGTGGACGCGGCCTGGCACCTGCACGAGCTCACCGGCGACCTGGACGCGTTCGTGCTGTTCTCCTCGGTGGCGGCCGCGTTCGGCAGCGCCGGGCAGGGCAACTACGCCGCGGGCAACGCGTTCCTGGACGCGCTGGCCCGGCACCGGCGCGCCGCCGGACTGCCCGCGACCGCGCCCGCCTGGGGGCCGTGGACCCAGGACGTGGGCATGACCGGCGCGCTCGGCGACGGCGAGGTGGCGCGGCTGGCCCGCTCCGGGATGCCGCCGCTGGGCGTCGCCGAGGGGCTCGCGCTGTTCGACGCGGCCGTCGCGGGCGCGGACCCGGCGCCGCTGACCGTGCGCCTGGACCTCGCGGGCCTGCGCTCGCGCGGGGAGGTCGCGCCGTTGCTGCGCGGCCTGATCCGCACTCCCGGCCGTCGCACCCGCGCGGCGGGTGGCGCGTCGAGCGGGATCACCTCCCGGCTCACCGGTATGTCCGAAGTGGAACGCCGGGAGGCGCTGCTGGAACTGGTGCGCGGCCGGGTCGCCGTGGTGCTCGGGCACTCCGGCGCGTCCGCGGTGCCCGCGAACAGGCGGTTCCAGGACCTCGGCTTCGACTCGCTGACCGCGGTGGAGCTGCGCAACGGGCTCGGCGCCGACACCGGGATGCGGCTGCCCGCCACGCTCGTGTTCGACCACCCCACCCCGGAGGCGCTCGCGGGGTTCCTGCACGACGAGCTGTTCGGCGCCGAAACCGACGTGCTCGCCCCCGTGCCCGTCAAGTCCGATGTGGACGATCCGGTGGTGATCGTCGGCATGGCCTGCCGCTACCCGGGCGGGGTGTCCTCCCCGGAGGACCTGTGGCGGCTGGTGTCCGACGGCGCCGACGGCATCACCGGGTTCCCCGCGAACCGCGGCTGGGACCTCGACCGGCTCTACGACCCGGACCCGGACGTGCCGGGCCGCACCCACGTGCGCGCGGGCGGCTTCCTGCACGAGGCCGCCGAGTTCGACCCGGCCCTGTTCGGCATGAGCCCGCGCGAGGCGCTGGCCACCGACTCGCAGCAGCGGCTGCTGCTGGAGACCTCCTGGGAAGCCCTCGAACGGGCCGGGCTGGACCCGATCTCGTTGCGCGGCAGCGGAACCGGCGTGTTCGCCGGGGTGATGTACAACGACTACGGCACGCTGCTGCCCGGCGCCGAATTCGAAGCGCACCGCGCCAACGGCAGCGCGCCCAGCGTCGCCTCCGGCCGCGTCGCCTACACCTTCGGCTTCGAAGGGCCGGCCGTCACCGTCGACACCGCGTGCTCCTCCTCGCTGGTGGCGATGCACTGGGCCGCGCAGGCGCTGCGCAGCGGGGAGTGCTCGCTGGCGCTGGCCGGGGGCGTCACCGTGATGTCCACGCCCGGCACCTTCATCGACTTCTCCCGGCAGCGCGGCCTCGCCGCCGACGGCCGGTGCAAGGCGTTCTCGGCTGCGGCCGACGGGGTCGGCTGGGCCGAGGGCGTCGGGATGCTGGTGCTGGAGCGCAAGTCCGACGCGGAACGCCACGGGCACGAGATCCTCGCGGTGCTGCGCGGGAGCGCGGTGAACCAGGACGGGGCCTCGAACGGGCTCACCGCGCCGAACGGGCCCGCGCAGCAACGCGTGATCCGGCAGGCCCTCGCCGCCGCCGGACTGTCCACTTCGGACGTGGATGCGGTGGAGGCGCACGGCACCGGAACCGCGCTCGGCGACCCGATCGAAGCCCAGGCGCTGCTCGCGACCTACGGGCAGGACC
>NZ_JBEYUS010000148.1:0-1943 GCF_040643635.1 Saccharopolyspora sp. NPDC047091 | reverse complement strand
TCGGGCTCGGGCTCGGGCTCGGGCTCGGGCTCGGGCTCGGGCTCGGGCTCGGGCTCGGGCTCGGGCTCGGGCTCGGGCTCGGGCTCGGGCTCGGGGCCAACCAACCAGGATCGCGCCCGGTTCGGTGCGGCCGCGCGAGGGCGATCGGGGAAACCCTCGGCGAGCGGGCGGGACGCCGACGGGCCTCCGTGGGTGGGCCCCGCGGGCAGGCCGCAGTGGGTGAGCCTCCCGCGGGCAGGCCGCGGCCACCGGCGGGCCGGGCGGCTCCGGCCAGCGGGAGCCACCGCTGCGATGCGGGTCACTTTTCTGCTTTTCTGGTCGCCCGGGCTTGACCATGCCGCAGCGGCACGGTTTGGACTACCGGTATCCGGCGCGGACGCGTCGGGACGATGCGGACGATGAGGTGTCGGAAGTGGCGTGGAGCACTCGGGAGATCGCCGAGCTGGCCGGGACGAGCCTGCGGGCGGTGCGGCACTACCACGACGTCGGCCTGCTGGCCGAGCCCGAACGGCGGTCGAACGGCTACAAGCAGTACGGCGTGGCACACCTAGTGCGGCTGCTGCGGATCAAGCGGCTCACCGATCTGGGGTTCTCGCTGTCGCAGATCGCGGAGATGGGCGAGGCCGACGACCACCCGGAGGAGGCGCTGCGCACCCTCGATGCGGAGCTCGCCACCACCATCGAACGCCTGCAGCGCGCCCGGGTGGAACTCGGCCTGATCCTGCGCCAGTCCATGCCGACCGACCTGCCCGCGGAGTTCGCGCCCGCCGCGAAGACGAAGCTGTCCGATGCGGACCGCTCGCTGGTGGTGGTGATGTCCCGGGTGCTCGGGCCGCAGGGCGTGCAGGCCTACTCGGACATGCTGCAGGACATGCCGCCGGATCCGATGAGCGCCGAGTTCGACGCGCTGCCCGCGGACGCCGACGACGCGGCCTGCCAGGACCTGGCGGAACGAACCGCGCCGTTCGTCCGCGAGCTGTACCGCGACTTCCCCGGGCTGCACGCGGCGAACGTCGATGCGCCGAGCGGCAAGCGCTTCGCGCAGGAGACCATGGGCAAGGCGATCATCGACCTCTACAACCCGGCGCAGATCAAGGTCCTGGTGCGGCGGGAGCAGCTGCTCGCCGAGAACCCGCTGCCGCTGCCCGAGGACGGGGAGACACCGTGAACGAGTCGTTGGCACACCGGATGTTCCTGCTCTCCTACGACGTCGACAAGGGCAAGCTCGACGCGGCGAGCGTGCTGGTCCGCGGATCGCTGCTGCGCGCGGCCGCGGTCGTGGAACTGGTGCAGCGCGGCCTGCTGCGGGAATCCGGCGGCAAGGTCGAACGCGCCCCCGCCGCGGCGTTCCCGCCGGACGACGCGTTCCTCGCGGACGTGCTCGGCGCCGTCCGCGAGCACCGGCCGCGCCGCTGGACCACCCTCATCGACACCGGCTTCCAGCACGCGGAGGCCGCGGTGCGCGACCAGCTCGCCGCCGCCGGGGTGATCACCGCGGAGCGCCGGCGCGCGCTGGGCCTGTTCCCGGTGCACGACATCACCGCCGCCGACCCCGGGCGGGTCCGGGAACTGCAGGGCCGGGTGCGGGACGTGGTGCTGGGCGGTCGGCCGCCCGCCGCGCACGAACCGGACGACGTGGTGCTGGCCGCGTTCGCCCTCGAAGGCGACGTCCGCACCGCGTTCACCGGCAAGGAGCGGCGCGCGCACAAGGACGCGGCGAAAGCGGCCGCCGCGCACGTCGACGAGCGGCTCCCGCACGTGCGCAAAGCATTGACCTTGTCCATCGCGGCCCGCCGGAGCGCGGCGACCGCGTGAGGCCGGGAACGGGGCTCTCGGTCTGCGGCAGGCGTTCGCCTGAGGGCTTCGCGTTCGGCCTGGTGGTCGGCGTGGTGCTGGCGCTGATGCGGTTGTCCTCGGTGGCGCCGTACCGGTGGATCGCCACC
>NZ_JBEYUS010000147.1:0-1965 GCF_040643635.1 Saccharopolyspora sp. NPDC047091 | reverse complement strand
CTGCGAAGACCCTCTAGACCGTCGGGACGGCGGGATTCGAACCCACGACCCCTTGACCCCCAGGGGCGCCCGTGAATTGGCGTGACCTGCGGAAATGGAGAATCTGCTGGTGTAGCGGTGTCGTTGGGCGTTGTTCGGTGTGCTTGTGGTCGGTTCGGTTGTGTCGGGTCCTCCCGTTTTCCTCCCGGTGCCGCGGTCAAAACCGGTTGTGGGAAGGCAGATCTGGTTGTCGAGTGTTCGATTCACCAGGCGGTGGGGTGGGCGCGTAGGCGGCGTGCGAAGGCTGCGGCGGGGGTGTCGTGGTTGAGGATGAAGTCGTGGTCGTTGTCGAGTAGGGCGTCGGTGGTTTCGGTGAGGGCGTGGGTGATGTCGTCGGGGTCGTCGCCGATGCGTGTGCAGGCTTCGATGAGTTCGTCGAGGTGGGTGCAGTCGAGGATGGCGTCGGCGAGTTCGGGGTCGGTCGTGGCGCGTACGAGGGTGGCGAGTGTGATCGCGTCCATGTGGTGATGGTGCGGGGCGGGGCAGTGGTGTGTGGAGCTTGTGCGGGTGGATGTGCCCGGTTGGACGAGTCTTCCTGAGTCCGGAACGTTGCCGCGTCTCGTGTCTCTTGACCGGCTCGGTTTTCGGCTGTGCGGTCGTGCGGCGATGCTCGGCTGGTCCTGCTCGACGCGGTTGAGCGCGCATACGCGGGCCGACCCAGGTCGTCGCCCACTACATGTCCACGGTCGAGAACCATCCCCGCGTGCGCGGGGCCGACGTCACCAGCATCCTCAACATGATCCCCAAACCGGAACCATCCCCGCGTGCGCGGGGCCGACCAGCTGCCCGGCGTGGTGTTCACGCCGACCGGGGAACCATCCCCGCGTGCGCGGGGCCGACGCCCAGTCCCGGTTCGGCGAGCACGCCGACGAGGAACCATCCCCGCGTGCGCGGGGCCGACGCGCAGGCGCGAGAATCCGGTGCACTGTACGAGGAACCATCCCCGCGTGCGCGGGGCCGACGCAGTCGGTGCCGGAGGCGCGGCCGGGACCGGGGAACCATCCCCGCGTGCGCGGGGCCGACACTTCTTGACCTGGTGGTTTATCTCGGTTAGGTGCGGTTTTCATTCACCCGGGTCGTGGCTCGGGGCGGAGCTTGTTCGGCGGGTTCATGGGGTCTCGGTTCACAGGTCGGTGTCGTGATCTGGTGTGGGGCCGTAGCGAAGGACACCTGACTGGGTGGCCAGGAAGCCTCCCGCTGAGCGACCCCAATCGCGAAGGCACTGACGGAGCCTCCCAATGTCCTCGGAAAAACAGTACGGAGCTAGTAGCGCACCCTATGATCCGCAGCATGGACCGAAAGATTGTCATCGATATCGAGGATGGACCGGACGGCGACGCCTACTACGACCTGCTGAACCGGATCTGGCTCGACGTGTTCGGCTTGGTCGGGGACGGGGACAAGATATCCGTTGATCCAGGCCTCTCGAAGGCCGAGCTCGCAAGAGCAGAGAAGCGCTGGACGCACTACGGGCAGTGGCACTGGGGGTGACCGCACAGCGAAACGCCCTGACCATGCAGATCGAGGCGTTCGTGCATCTGGGGTCAGCTCATCGCCGCCATCGCCGCCATCGCGGCCAGCCCCGGCAGCACCAGCGCGCCGACGAGCACGAAGCACGCCACCTCGATCACGCCCTCGAACGTCCGGCAGCTCGGTGAGCCTTTCCGCCGCGCCATCGGCGGGACCACCTTGCATGTGCGCGGGGCCGACCGCGAGAACGGCTTGGACCCGGCCACCGAGGGCGAATCACCCTCGCATGCGCGGGTCCGACGTTGCGGCGATGCCTGCGCTGGCGGCACAGCTCTTCGGAGTGTGTGCCGCCAGCCCGTCACTTAGTGCTCCTAACGTATTCGGGATAGGAGTCGGCGCCAGGTGATGAGTCCGCAGGCGAGGGCGAGGAAGCCGTGGTGGATGTCGGTGCGGCGT
>NZ_JBEYUS010000146.1:0-2728 GCF_040643635.1 Saccharopolyspora sp. NPDC047091 | reverse complement strand
GTCTTCCCTGCCCCCCGGGGTTCGGAGTCGTCCACGTTGAGTCGGCCCCGCGCACGCGAGGGTGTTCCCTGGCAGCAGGGGTTCGGAGTCGTCCACGTTGAGTCGGCCCCGCGCACGCGGGGGTGTTCCGGTCTACGCGCTGCCCGACTACACCGCATCCGAGTCGGCCCCGCGCACGCGGGGGTGTTCCCCCGGCGACCTGGTCCGGGCCGCACGGACCTACGTCGGCCCCGCGCATGCGGGGGTGTTCCGACGGGGTGCGCGAACCCTCGCGGGTGCGTGCGGTCGGCCCCGCGAATGCGGGGATGTTCCTGCGTTACAAGAACTAGCTAAGCAGGCGGCCACGTCGGCCCCGCGCATTTGGGGGTGTTCCCTCCGCACTGCCGGTGTCGCGCGTGGCGTGACGGCCGGCCCCGCGCATGCGGGGGTGTTCCCCCGACCTCGGTGTCCGGAGGTAGACACCATTCGTCGGCCCCGCGCATGCGGGGGTGTTCCGTCCATCTTCCAGGTACGAAGAGACGCGGTATGACCACCATCGACTACGACCTCGTCGGCGAGCTCCACCGCTACCTCAAACGGCGGGGCTGGATCGTCAGCCCAGTTCTGTCCGACGAGATTGAAGACGACGGGAACCCGGAGACTGCTGAGGCGCTCTGGGGCTACCCGAAGGAGTACAGGGGCCGTGGAGTTCCACGAGGTCAATGAGGTTGGGTCTGGTCTCCTCTTCGTCTCAACGGCATCGCCGAGAACATGCAGGGGCGGACACCGCGGCCAATCGCGTTCAGCACTGCGGGGAATTCACGTGGTTACGACGAGCGTCAGGCATCTGTTCCCGATCTCGTCGCTCGTTGACCCGGTCGAGCTGGCGGCATTCCTCGACGAGGAGGAGGGGCGCGCGAGCGGTCTGGATCCGCGTGAGTTGATCGAGTACAGGTTCTTCGGCCCTTGCAGTAAGCAGCGGACGAGCCATCACGGCTCTTCGGCGCCCGTGCTTCACGGTGAACTCAGTGATGACTCACTGAGCCGTCAATGACGTGTTCAACACAGGGAGGTTCGCCATGAGCACGCCAGTCGCCGCGGCCGTGTCCTTCTGATCCGCCGCCGGCACCCGGAGGGCGAGCTCGTGTGGCAGTTGCGCGAACCCGGCGAGACGCCCGTTCAGACGGCGATCGGGGAGACGCTGGAGGAGACGACGCGTCGTGACCGCGCTTCGAGCCCTCGATGAGCGGGTTCATTCGGCGACCGGGAGGCAGATGCACTACGTTGCGTGCGAGGCCGCCGCCGGATTCGCAGCAATCGGCGACGAGGAGGAGATCGGCGCGGTCGTGTGGGATCGGAAAGACGAGCTCGCCGAGTACGTCACGTACGGGTTCTTCAAGCCCGTACAGGAGTACTTAAACGACACGCTGGCGGAACCGGTCACCACTGCGTAGTCCCTGCGCGAACAGCGGCCCCGCTCCATGATGGAGCGGGGCCGCTTCTCCTTCTGCCTTCCTACCTACCGATGCAGCAGTCAGTGTCCACAACCGGTGCGGCATCGCCGCCTCCAGTCCCATTGCAGTCGGGACACCTCGACGACTCGTTCGGCAGGGCGTGGAAATCGTTTCCGGATCCGTCGCATCGATGGCATTCGCTCGTCCAGGCAGCATCGCGGATCAGCTCGGCGAGCGGGTCGACTTCGACTGCCCGACACTCCCCCGGTGTTCGTCTCCCTTGTATGGTCGACCCCGCTCGTTCCCGCGGCCTCGCAGCGCGCCGAGATCCGCCTTGGCGGTGACCTCGTCAGCGACGTCGATGTCCGGGTGTGCGACGCGTGCCAACGTGCGGTGCTCGAGCACATCCGGGTCGACGCGGCGCATGGTCGCTGCGGTGTGGCCCGTGAGGCACTGGCTCAGGTGATGGAGGCGTGGCCGGGCTACTCGTGGTCGACGACCGAGCTCGATCCGGAGGTCGCGGAGTTCTGGCGGCGGGTGTTCTGGCCGACGCCGGTGCTGCTCGGCGCGCCGCAGTGGTGCGGTCACATGGCGGAGGCGGAGTCCGCGATCGGCTGCGAATGATCTCGGAGACCGCTTGGCAGCAAGTTTTCCTCACACCACGCCAGACGGGCCACTTCAGCCGAGGCGTTGCGCAGCGAGCGCTTGCCGCGCTGGAGCTACCGTTCGCCGCTCGGCCACTGTCTCCGGGCGTGCGGCTCCGCAAGACTCAGCGTCGTCAGTCCGGCGAGCACAGGGCAATACGGGGAAGGGCGGCTGGCACCGCCCTCCCCCGTCTATTCGGTCCTCCGGACTGCGGTCATACGGCCGTCTAGCTGGCAAGCATCTGACTGGTTTCCCAGCTGGGCGGCTCCATCCAATCCGAGGGACGTCAATGACGATAGGTTTTGGCCGACGCAAGAGTCCAGCATCCACCGACCGAGAGGCTGATTCGTGCGCTGACCGGTCGGTTCACCAAGTAGTGGAGCCGATAACCCCTGGTGAGGAGCGCGTCAGCTCCGGGCTTCTCGCGGCGTTCCGTAGCTGGCCGACGACATTGCGGCTGCTGGCCGTCGTGGTTTCGGTCCTCGTGGTGTTGCTTGTTGGGGTTGCGGTTGGCGGGGTCAGTGTTGAGCTCGGCCCCTTACACCTGACGGGTCGCTAAGAGCCCCTAACACGTTGGTGATCTCGGGCTGAGATGATCTTGGGTGATGGCTGCGCCGTGGATCGTCTCTGACGAGTTGTGGGTTCGGATC
>NZ_JBEYUS010000145.1:0-2874 GCF_040643635.1 Saccharopolyspora sp. NPDC047091 | reverse complement strand
CTCGTGCACACCGTCCACCTCGGTGACTAAGGAGGCGCTGCCGATCATCCGGTACCGCACCCGGGACCTCACCCGGCTGCTGCCCGGCACCGCGCAGCCCGCGATGCGCCGGATGGAGCGGATCACCGGCCGCAGCGACGACCTGATCATCCTGCGCGGGGTGAACGTCTTCCCCACCCAGGTCGAGGAACTGGTGCTGCGCGCCGACGGGCTGTCCCCGCACTTCCAGATCACCCTGTCCCGCCGCGGCAGGATGGACCACATGACCATCACCGCCGAGGCCGCCGAGGACTGCGCACCCGGGCTGCGCGCCGCCGCACCGGAGTCGCTGGCCCGCGCGGTCAAGGACGCCATCGGCATCACCGCGGAGGTCGTGGTGGCCGATCCGGGGACGCTGGAGCGGTCCGTCGGCAAGCTGCGCCGGGTGCTGGACCGGCGCGGCGCATGACGGCCCGCGGCCGGGGCAGGCCCGGGCACGACCTGGACTCGCTGCTGCGCATCGCCGCGGTCGTCTTCCACGAGCGCGGCTACGACGGCACCAGCATGGACGTGCTCGCGCAGCGGCTCGGCATCACCAAGTCCGCGATCTACCACCACGTCTCCGGCAAGGAAGAGCTGCTGCGGCGCACCGTGGACCGGGCGCTGGACGCGCTGCTGGCGGTGACCGCCGAACCGGAGTCCCAGCGGGGCCCGGCGATCGACCGGCTGCGGCACGTGGTGCGGCGCAGCGTGCACGTGCTCGTCGCCGAGCAGCCGTTCGTGACCGTGCTGCTGCGGGTCCGCGGCAACAGCGAGGTGGAGCGGGACGCGCTGGCCCGGCGCCGCGAGATCGACGCGTTCCTCGGGAAGCTGGTGGCCGAAGCCGAACGGGACGGCAGCCTGCGCCCCGACCTGGACCCGGCGCTGACCAGCCGGCTGCTGTTCGGCACCGTGAACTCGATCATCGAGTGGTACCGGCCGCAGCCGGGCCTGGATGCCGAGCAGCTCGCCGAGGCCGTCGTCCGGCTCACCTTCGACGGGTTGCGGAACCCGCCCGCTCAGCCCTGACCGACCGCTCAGCCCTGACCGACCGGGAGCCCGTCGGCCAGCAGCATCGCGAAGTGCAGTTCGTAGCGCACCGACGGGCCGTGCAGCAGGGAGCGCTCCAGGACCCGCTCGATGCGCACGATCCGCTTGCGCACCGCGGGCACCGAGAGCTCCAGCTCCTCGGCCGCCGGCTCCAATCGGGCGCCGGCGTCCAGCCAGGCGCGCAAGGTCGGCAGCAGGTGCGGTTCGGCCGCGCGCAGCGGCTCCAGCTGGCGGGCCGCCCACGCGAGCACTTCGGGCCGCTGCAGCAGGTCCGGCAGCCCGTCCGGTTCCGGCTCTCCCGGTTCTCCCGGGAGTTCCGTGAGTTCCGGGAGTTCCGGGAGTTCCGCCGAGCGGGCGGCCAGGTGCAAGGCCAGGTGCAGCCGGGCCTGCGTGGGCAGGTCCCGCACGTCGCAGTCCAGCAACCGCTCCAGCTGCGCGAGCCGGGCGCCGAGCGTGTTGCGGTGGATCTTGAGCTGGCGCGCGCCGCCGGTGCCGAAGTTCAGCCACGCCCCCAGGGTCAGCTCCAACGCCGCCGCGTCCGGGTCCTGCACGCGAGCCGGTTCGAACGCGCGCAGCGGGGCCAGCACCTGCTCGGCCCACCGCTCGCCCGCCACGCCGACCACGGCGGCCAGGCTCTCCTGGAACGCGAACATCTCGAACGAGCCCGCCCCACCGCGGGCGGCCGCCAGTGCGTGGAACGCCTGCTCGTAGCCGACGGCGACCTCGCGCAGCGCGACCACCCGGCTCGCGCCCACCCGGATCCGGTCCGGACCCGCCACCACGTCCCGCACCAGGTCCGCCACCGAGTCCGCCGGCCGGTGGTGCTGGTGCTCGCCGGCGGGGACCAGCACGATCAGGTGCTTGACGTACACCGGGCAATGCACGATCCACGCCCGGTGGCCGGTGATCCGCGCGATCCGCGCGGCCAGCGAATCCCGGTCGACCTTGCCCGCTTCGATGACGTAGACGGTGAGGAACGCGGGCAGCCGCGGGCTGAGCGCGCTCGCGACCCGCTGCGCGCTGTCCGGGTGCCCCAGCATCAGCAGGTGCAGCACGGATTCGCGGACGGCGGTCGCGGCCGCGGCCACCCGCCGGGACTGCTGCCGGGCGGTGTCGGCCTGCCACCGCAGGGACAGCAGCCGGCAGGCGTCGGCGAGGAGGCGGTCCACCCCGGCGGTTCCGGTGGCGGGCAGCGACACCACCAGCACCGGGGATTCCGGTCCCGCGTCCAGCGCCTGCGCGCAGAGCATCCGGTCGCCGCGGTGCACCGCGGCCGAGCGCACGTGCCCGGACCGGATGCGGTCGAGGTCCTCGGCGATCGCGGCGAACGCCTCCGGGGGCGGTTCCGGCGCGGGCACGACCGGTTCGCCGCCCGCGTCCAGCAGCACCGCCCGGCCGCGCACGGTCTCCGCGACGCGGCGCACCAGCAGCCGGAGCCCGTCGGGGGCCAGCGCGTCCTGGTGCAGGCGGCGCAGCCGATCGGCGTCGAGGTCGGGCTCGGTGGAGGGGGTCCGCTGCGGCACGGGCGCCGAGCCTATCGGGCACGGGCACCGGTCCGGGGCGGGTCGGGAGATTCCGGCCCTGGACGGCCCAGCACCTCACTGGAATATGCCGTTTCGAAACCTGTCACTCGATTCAGCAAATTCTTACTGCTTCGGCCAACGACTGGGCGAACTGAAACTTCCCCGCCGAGTCGATCAAGCCCTACTGTTGGTGCCTTCCAAGGGGGCATCGAGTTCGGGCGACCACCGCGACGAACGCTCCCCGCACCCGCCGGACCCGCGCGCCGAAGTCCTCGACGAGGTG
>NZ_JBEYUS010000144.1:0-3028 GCF_040643635.1 Saccharopolyspora sp. NPDC047091 | reverse complement strand
GCGGATGGGGTCATGATCTGGGTCGACCCGGTCGAACTCCTCTGTGCTCCCCGCTCCACCCGTGGTGAGGGGCCCATTGGCCCGATGACAGTGGGCGAATGGGCCACTCACCCGGTCAGTAGCGGTAGAGGTTCGGCAGGTTCGGGGCCGGATCCGCGGAGGCGGAGTTCGGGGCCGAGATCCGGTCCGGATCGCCGTCGGAGGTGTAGCGCGATTCGGGGTCGCCCGCCAGCTTGTCCAGCCACTGGGTGGACCCGTACTCGGCCTCCTCCCCGGTGGCGGCCTGCGAGCGGATCCGCGGGATGTTCTGCCCGTCGAAGTCCGCGTCGAACGGGGAGCGCGCCGGGTTGGAGCCGACGAGGAACACCGCGTCGTGGTGGTAGGTCACGCCCTCGGCGCTCCCGTCCGCGGCGAGCGCCTCGTCGTCCGGGTGCACGCCCAGCGGCAGCGCCAGCGCGCGCACCGGCACGTCGGGCAGCACCTCGTTGATCTCCCGCTGCATGCCGGCGATCTGGTGCTGCGCCTCCGCGGAGCTCACCTGGCCGAGGTTGGGGTGTTCCAGGGTGTGGTTGCCGACCTCGAAGCCGTGCTCGTGCAGCCACGGCAGCGTGGTCTTCCCGCCCGGGTCCTCGAACGGCGGGTCGAACACGAAGAAGGTGGCGGTGGGGCGGAACTCGGGGTGCTCGGCGGCGGTGTCGAGCAGGATGCGCACCGCGGTGTCCGGCGCGGGCTGCCCGGCGCCGTCCAGGGCGAACTGGCCGGTGGAGCCGTCGTCGAAGGTGAGCACCACCGGGTGCCTGCCCGCGGGGATGTCGATGCGGCCGCTCGCGTACTCGCTCGCGGTGATCGGCGTGTAGTCCTCCGCGGCGAGCCGTTCCAGCTCGGCGCGGAAGTCCTGCGGGGTGCGGTCGTAGACGCTGCTCGGCTCGGTGGTGATCCGGTGGTACATCAGCACCGGGACCTTGCCGAGTTCGTTGGCGTGCACCGATTCCGGCGCCGGCGGTGGCGGCGGTGCCGGTGGCGGGGGCGGCGGAGCGGCGACGTCAGGGGTGTCGGGGGCTGGGTCCTGGGTGCTGCACGCGGCACCGGACAGGGCGAGCAGCGCCACCGCCGTCACGGCGCAGGTGCGCTCGATCACGCTCAACATCGGTTCGCACGTTAGTGCAGTTTTGGGCCGATGTGGATACTCAAAGTCACTTGTTGATCTCCGCGTTATTACCTGGAAGGGTGGCGCGAACATTCGACCGGCAACGTAACGTGTTCAGTTGTCCGGATTCGCCGACGTCGGGGAGGCGAAAGCTGTGACCGAACCTGCGCCCGAAGGGGCCCCAGGACCAACGAAACCCAGCCGTGACAACGGAATCGGCGGCATCCCTCAGTGGGCCGTCGTCGCCGTCGCCGTCATCGTGCTGCTGATCGCGGGGTACGTGCTGCTCCGCATGTTGTCCACAGAGGACGTGCGGGTGGACGGGCTGCCGTCGCACCCGGTGCGTTCCGAGGCGACGGCCGATGGATCCATTCAGATCCGCTCCGAACGCGCCGATTCCACCGTCCTGCTCGACGGGAAACCCGTGCCCACCACGCCCCAGGACGGTGCGGTGGCCGTGCACGCGGCCGACGTGCCCGATGGCTCCCACGCGCTGGAAGTCATCACGCCCAGGGCGATCTCCTGGCTCGGCTCCGCCAGCACCACGCACGAGTTCACAGTGGACAGCGCGCCACCGGAACTCCAGGTCGAGGATTCGCTGCGGCCCGAGAAGCTCGGCGAACCCGTCACCGTCACCGGCAAGGCCGCGGGCGCCGACCAGGTGACCGTCGCGGGCAAACCGGTCCGGCCCGGTCCGGACGGCGCGTTCTCCGCCGTCGTCGACAGGCCGGAACGGGAAGTCCAGGTCGTGGCCACCGACCTCGCGGGCAACCGCGCGGAGCGCACCATGACCGTGCACATCAAGCACCCGGGCATGCGCGCCGTGCACATGACCGGGCTCGCCTGGACCAGCGATTCGCTGCGCGAACCCGTGCTCGAACTCGCCAGGCAGGGCCGCATCGACACCGTCGAGCTCGACATCAAGGACGAAAGCGGCGAGATCCCCTACGATTCCGCGCTGCCCGAGGCCAACCGCATCGGCGCCGTGAAGAACTACTACGACGCTCGCGAAGCCCTCGACCAGTTGCACGGCATGGGCGTGCGCGTCGTCGGACGGCTCGTCGCCTTCAAGGATCCGGTGCTCGGCGAGGCGTCCTGGCGCGAAGGCCACCGGGAACGGGTCGTGCAGACCGCGGGCGGGCAGCCGTGGAGCAGCGGGTACGGCGACTTCGCGTTCACCAACTTCGCCGACCCGGCGGTGCGGCAGTACAACATCGACCTCGCCGCCGAGGCCGCCTCGCTCGGCTTCGACGACATCCTCTACGACTACGTGCGCAGGCCGGACGGCGGCATCGAGAAGATGCGCTTCGCCGGGCTGCACACCACGCCGGAGCAGGGCATCGCGGACTTCCTCCGCGACACCCAGACGGCGGTCCGCTCGAAGGGGGCGCTGCTCGGGGCGTCGGTGTTCGGCATCGCCGTGGACCGGCCCACCCAGATCGCCCAGGACATCCCGCGGATGGCGAAGTACGTGGACTACATCGCACCGATGGTCTACCCGTCGCACTGGGGGCCGGGCGAGTTCGGCGTCGACGACCCGAACACCCAGCCCTACGACATCGTGCAGCGCTCGCTCGCCGAGTTCGCCAAGGCGGTCGAGGGGACCGACGTGCAGATCATCCCGTGGCTGCAGGACTTCAGCCTCGGCGCCAGCTACGGACCCGCCGAGGTGGCCGCGCAGATCAAGGCCGCGGAGGACGACGGCATGCCGTCGTACCTGCTGTGGGCGGCGAACTGCCGCTACCACGGCGACGCGCTGGTACCGCAGAAGCCGTAGCCGCACCCGCGGTCGCACCGGAGTGAACGGACCGTTCGTCCCACCTCGTCGGACTGGACGAGCCGCAGTTCGTGGTGATGGGCGGGCAGGCCGACACGATCAAC
>NZ_JBEYUS010000143.1:0-3303 GCF_040643635.1 Saccharopolyspora sp. NPDC047091 | reverse complement strand
GAGCTTGCTGTCACGCCGCGGAGGTGGCGCTGACGATCTCGGCGTCCGGCTCACCCAGGTCGAACGGCTCGCCGGCCGCGGCCTTGCGGACCAGGGACTCCGGCGGGACGAAGCGCTCCCCGTAGGCGGCGGCGAGCTCCCGAGCGCGCTCGACGAAGCCGGCCAGGCCACCGGGGTAGCCGTTCATGTACTGCACCACTCCCCCGGTCCAGGCGGGGAAGCCGATGCCGAAGATCGAGCCGATGTTGGCGTCCGGGACGGACCGCAGCACGTCCTCGTCCAGGCAGCGGACCGTTTCGACGGCCTGGATGAACAGCAGCCGCTCGACGAGGTCCTCGAGCACGACCTGCGCCGGGTCGACGCTGCCCGCGCCGAGCTCGTCGACGAGTCCCGGCCACAGCCCGGCGCGCACGCCGTCGGTGTACTCGTAGAACCCGGCGCCGCCGGAACGACCGGGGCGCTCGAACTCGTCGACCATCCGGTCGAGGATCTCGTCGGCCGGGTGCGGGGTCCAGGTCCCGCCCGCGGCTTCGAGCGCGCGCTTGGTCTCGGCGCGGATCTTGCGCGGCAGGGTGAGGGTGAGCTCGTCGAACAGCTGCAGCACCGGCGCGGGGAAACCTGCCTGGTTGGAGGCCTGTTCGATGGTGGCCGGGTGGATGCCCTCCCCGAGCATCGACACGCCCTCGTTGAGGAAGGTTCCGATGACGCGGCTGGTGAAGAAGCCGCGGCTGTCGTTGACGACGATCGGCGTCTTCTTGATCTGCTGCACGACGTCGAACGC
Source organism: Saccharopolyspora sp. NPDC047091 (assembly GCF_040643635.1). Taxonomy (NCBI): domain Bacteria; kingdom Bacillati; phylum Actinomycetota; class Actinomycetes; order Pseudonocardiales; family Pseudonocardiaceae; genus Saccharopolyspora; species Saccharopolyspora sp. NPDC047091. The sequence continues at coordinate 2,522 of NZ_JBEYUS010000143.1, read as the reverse complement.
CCTGGCCAGCGCGCGATCGCTGGTCTGCTCACCGCGGATGATCTCGACGAGCGGCATCTTGTCGACCGGGGAGAAGAAGTGCAGTCCGATGAAGTCCTCGCGGCGGCGCACGCCTTCGGCGAGGGAGGTGATGGGCAGCGTGGAGGTGTTCGAGGCGATGAGGGCGTCGCCGTCGATGACGTCCTCGATCTCCCCGTACACCTGGTGCTTGAGCCGGGTGTCCTCGAAGACCGCCTCGATGACCAGGTCGCAGCCGGTGAGCTGCTCGTTCTGGTCGGTGGCGGTGATGCGTGCGAGGACTTCGTCGCGCTCGGCCTCGGTGGTGCGGCCCTTGGCGACGGCCTTGTCGAGGATCTTCTGCGAGTAGGCCTTGCCCTTCTCGGCTGCGGCCGCGGAGACGTCCTTGAGCACCACCTGCATGCCCGCCTTCGCGCACACGTAGGCGATGCCCGCGCCCATCATGCCGCCGCCGAGCACGGCGACCTTGTTCGCCGTCCAGCGGTCGAACCCGTCGGGCCTGCTGCCGCCCGAGTTGATGTGTTGGAGGTCGAAGAAGAACGCCTTGCTCATGTTCTTCGAGGTCTGGCCGCTGGCGAGGTCGACGAAGTAGCGGCCTTCGATCTCCAGGGCGGTGTCGAAGTCGACCTGGGCGCCTTCGACGGCGGCGGCGAGGATGTTCTTCGGCGCAGGCATCGGGGCGCCCTTGAGCTGCTTGCGCAGGTTCGCGGGGAACGCGGGGAGGTTCGCGGCGAACTTCGGGTTCGACGGCGTGCCGCCGGGGATCTTGTGCCCCTTCTGGTCCCACGGCTGCACCGCGCCCGGGTTGTCCCTGATCCACTGCTTGGCGCGGTCGAGCAGGGCGTCGGCGTCGGTGACGACCTCGTCGACGAGACCGATCTCCTCGGCCTTCTCCGGGCGCAGCCGCTGCCCCTGGGTGAGGACCTTGAGCAGGGCGTCGGCGATGCCGAGCATGCGGACCGTGCGAACGACGCCGCCGGCGCCGGGCAGCAGGCCGAGGGTGACCTCGGGCAGGCCGAAGCGGGTCTTCGGACTGTCGAGGGCGATGCGGTGGTGGCAGGCGAGCGCGATCTCCAGCCCACCGCCGAGGGCGGTGCCGTTGAGCGCGGCGACGACCGGGACGCCCAGCGTCTCCAGTGCGCGCAGCTGCCGCTTGCTGGTGGCGCTGACCTCGGCGAACTCCTCGACGTTCGCGGGGCGGACCTTGACGAGGTCGCGCAGGTCGCCGCCGGCGAAGAACGTGCTCTTCGCCGAGGTGATCACCACACCGGTGATCTTCTCGCGCTCGGCCTGGAGGCGCTGCACGGTCTCTTCCATGGACCGCAGGTAGCGGTCGTTCATCGTGTTGGCCTGCTGCTGGGGGTCGTCGAGGGTGAGCACGACGATGCCGTCGGCGTCCTCGTTCCAGCGGATGGTGCTCTGGTCGCTCATGGCGTTGGTGCCCTTCGTGGTTCGCGAACACCGGCCCGCGGGGTGCGAGCAAGGGAACCTTTCTGCCACGGGTGACAGGAAGGTTCCCTTCATCGCGACGCGGCGGCCGGTGCCGGGGTCGGTGCGGGGTGGGTTCAGCCGAGCCGTTCGATGACGGTGGCGATGCCCATGCCGCCGCCGACGCACAGGGTGGCCACGCCGTAGCGCTGCTCCCGGCGTTCGAGTTCGTCGATGAGGGTGCCGACGATCATGGCGCCGGTCGCGCCGAGCGGGTGGCCCATCGCGATGGCGCCGCCGTTGACGTTGACCTTCTCGTGCGGCACGCCGAATTCCTTCATGAACCGCAGCGGCACGGCGGCGAAGGCCTCGTTGATCTCGACCAGGTCGATCTGGTCGATGGTCAGCTCGGCCTTGGCGAGCGCCTTGCGCACGGCGGGTCCGGGGCCGGTGAGCATGATCGTCGGGTCGGCTCCGCTGAGGGCGGCGGACACGATGCGGGCCCGCGGGCGCAGGCCCGTGCGCTCGCCGAGGCTTTCGCTGCCGATGAGGGCGAGCGCGGCGCCGTCGACGATCCCGGAGGAGTTGCCGGGGGTGTGCACGTGGTCGATGCGCTCCACCCAGTGGTACTTCTGCAGGGCGACCGCGTCGAAGCCGCCCATGTCGCCGATGGCGGCGAACGAGGGCTGGAGACCGCCGAGGGAATCGGCGGTGGTGCCGGGACGAATGTGCTCGTCGCGGTCCAGGACGGTGCGGCCGTTGCGGTCGGCGACGGGCACCACGCTGCGGGAGAAGCGGCCGTCGGCCCAGGCCTTGGCGGCGCGGTTCTGGGATTCGGCGGCGTAGGCGTCGATGGTGGCGCGGTCGAAGCCTTCGAGGGTGGCGATCAGGTCGGCGCCGATGCCCTGCGGCACGAAGGATGTGTCGAAGTTCGTCTCGGGATCCATCGCCCAGGCGCCGCCGTCGGAGCCCATCGGCACCCGGGACATGCTCGACGCGTTCCTCGGCTGGCTGGAGAGCAGCCGCGGCGAGCTCACCCAGCTCGGAGTCGAACGAGACCTCGACCTGGAGGTGCC
>NZ_JBEYUS010000142.1:0-3400 GCF_040643635.1 Saccharopolyspora sp. NPDC047091 | reverse complement strand
GAAGTCACCGACCGCACCGATGAACGACAGCCGAGCCTCCTCGTCCCCGGTGATCACCTCGGCGTCGATGCCCAGGGTGTCGCGCACCATCGCGACCGGACGAACGGTCCGTTCACTCCGGTTGGCGTCAGGCCCGGGCGGTGACCCGGTGGAAGGCGTCGACGAGGTCGCCGAGCTCGGGGACCTGCTCGGCTTCGGCGAGGGTCTTCTCGAGGGTGGCGTGGTGCGTGGGCCGCGCCTGCTCGAGGAGCGCGCGGCCTTCGTCGGTGAGCTCGGTGTAGATGCCGCGCCGGTCGTCCTTGCACAGGATCCGGGCGAGCAGGCCGCGATCTTCGAGGCGGGTGACGAGCCGGGTGGTGGCGCTACCGCTGAGCGCGGCGGCGCGGCTGAGCTGCTGCATGCGCATGTGCCAGCCGTCCTGCCTGCTGAGCGCTTCCAGCACCGTGTACTCGACGACGGACAGGCCGTGGTCGGCGCTGAGCGACTTCTCCAGCGCGGTTTCGAGCATTCCGTGCAGTGCGGCGAGCGTGCGCCAGCCCTGCGCGCGCACTTCGACCGCGTCGTCGGCGATCCCCACTCCGCACCTCCTAGTGGCGAGCCCGTCGGGTGAGCTCGCTCTCCCCGCCATCCTAGCAGCTTGCGCAGATAGCAAGCGCCTGCAACTATTTATGAAGCGCATGCAACTACCGGCTCAAGCCGACTTTTCTCCCGCGCACGACACTCCCGCTTCAACCCGCACCCCCGCGGGAACCCGACGACGAACACCCGAGGAGAGCGAGCATCCGATGAACACCGATATGTCCGGCCGCACCGCACTGGTCACCGGCTCCACCAGCGGCATCGGCGAGGCCATCGCAGCGGGCTTCGCGCGCGCCGGAGCCGACGTCGTCGTCAACGGCCGGTCCCGGGACCGGGTCGACGCCACCGTCGAATCGCTGCGCTCCGACACCGGCGGCTCGGTGCGGGGCATCGCCGCGGACATCGGCACCGCCGACGGCGCCGCGGCACTCATCGCCGAACTGCCGGACGTGGACGTGCTGGTGAACAACGCCGGGATCTTCTCCGCCACCCCGGTCTTCGAGATCAGCGACGCCGAGTGGTCCCGGTTCTTCGAGGTGAACGTGCTCTCCGGCGTGCGCCTGGCCCGGCACTACGCCCCACGCATGGTGCAGCGCGGCTGGGGCCGAGTGATCTTCATCAGCAGCGAGTCCTCGATCTTCATCCCCACCGAGATGGTGCACTACGGGATGACCAAGACCGCGCAGCTGTCCGTCGCGCGCGGCATGGCGCAGGAGGTCAAGGGCACCGGCGTCACCGTGAACAGCGTGCTGCCCGGCCCGACGCTGACACCCGGCGTGGCCGAGTTCATCGCCAGCCGGGTCGGCGACGACGTGCCGTTCGAGGAGGCGGAGCGCCGCTTCATCGCCGAGGAGCGGCCGAGCTCGTTGCTGGGCAGGCTGATCCGGCCCGAGGAGGTCGCGAACCTGGTGCTCTACGCCGGTTCCGAGGCGGGTTCGGCGACGACCGGGGCCGCGCTGCGCGTGGACGGCGGAGTCGCGCCGTCGCTGGCCTGACGCACCGCGCGGATCCGGCGGGCGAGCGAAGCCCACCGGATCCGCCGCCGCTCAGCTCCGGTACTCGGCGAGGAACGGGCGCATCGCGTCGAGCATGCCCACCGGGTCCTCCTCCGGCACGTAGTGGCCGGCGCCCTGCAGCACGACGCTGGTGACGTCCGTCGCGACCGCGCCGATCTCGGCCGCCATGCCCTCCCCGACGGACTCCGAACCGGCGACGGTCAGGATCGGCAGGGTCAGCTTCCGCTCCCGCCGCACCAGGTTCTGCTCGATGATCGAATCGATGGCGCGGTAGTAGTCGAAGCTGGCGCGCAGCGCTTCCGGATCGCGCAGCGCCGCCACGTAGACCTGCACCGCGTGCGGCGGGATCGAGGTGGGCGTGGCGGCCTTCGTGGCGAACTGGTGCCCGAAGTAGACGTCCTCCCGGCCGGTCACCAGCCGCTCGTTGACGCCGAGCGCGCGGTTGAAGTTGAAGTGCCACAGGAAATCGCTGGTCCGCCGGTCGGCGAGCAGCGGCGGCGACTCGGAGAGGCCGGGCACGATCGCCTCGGAGAACACCGCTCGCTCCAGCACCTCCGGGTGGTCGGCGGCGAGCGCGTAGCCGGTCCAGGTGCCGACGTCGTGCGAGACCAGCGCGAACCGCTCGTGCCCCAGGGCGCGCATCAGCTCCACCAGGTCGGTGGCCAGCGTCCCGGAGTCGTAGCCGCCGACGGGCTTGTCCGTCAGGTTCACGCCGCGCGGGTCCACCACCACGACGGAGAAACGCTCGGCCAGCTCGGGGAGCACGAAGCGCCACTGGTACCAGTTCTGCGGCCAGCCGCCGAGCACCAACAGCGGCGGGCCGTCGCCGCCCGTGAGGTAGTGCGTGCGCAGGCCGCCGACCGTGGCGTAGTGGTCCTGGAAGAGCTCGGTGAACCCGTCCGGCAGCAGTGGCGCCGCAGCGAGGGAACCGGGGCCGTGCGGGACTTCGGTTGAGGTCACGAGGAAACTCCGTGTTCGACGAAGGAGAAGGGGCCCGGCCGGGTGCCGCTCGGCGCCCAGCGGACGGCGCACGCGGGGGTGGCCGTACCGGCCGGTGCGACCTACACTAGCCATGTTGGAACGAATGGTCAAACATGGCGGAGGGAGTGCGCAGATGGCAGGACGCAAGCAATTCGACGTTGACACCGCCCTGGACGGCGCGATGCACGTGTTCTGGGAGCACGGCTACGCCGAAGCCAGCCTCAGCAGGCTGCTCGCCGCCACCGGGCTCGGCCGCGGATCGCTGTACTCCACCTTCGGCGGCAAGGACGAACTGCTCGAGCGCAGTGTGCGCCGCTACGCCGAACGGTTCGCCGCACCCATGTCGGCCGCGCTGCGCTCCCAGCCCGACGACCCCGCCGCCGCCGTCCGCGCCTTCTTCGACACCGTGCTCACCCGGCTCGCCGACCCTGACGTGCCCGCCGGATGCCTCATCACCCGGCTCGCCGCCGAGACCGCGGATCTGGCGGACCCGCTGCGCGAAGTCGTCGCCGAATCGCTCGCCGGGCAACGCGCCGAGATCCGGGCCGCCCTCCGCGCCGCCGAAGGCCCGCTGCCCGCCGAACGCCTCGACGACCTGGCGCTGTACGCGGCCGCCGTCAACCAGTCCCTGACCGTGCTGCACCTGGCCGGGACCCCGGTGACCGAGCTGCGCACCGTCGCCGACCTCGCGCACGAGCACATCGCAGCGGCCCTGCACACCCCCGGCCGAGCGGAGTGAGCGGACCGTTCGTCCGACCTCCTCCGCCGAGGCCGAGTTCTACGTCGCGCTGCTGCTCATCGAGATCTCCTCCGCGTCGGCCACC
>NZ_JBEYUS010000141.1:0-3409 GCF_040643635.1 Saccharopolyspora sp. NPDC047091 | reverse complement strand
GCGTCCACCTTCGGCCGCAGCACCGCCGCCAGCCGCTCCGCGTCGAGCGCGTCCACCACGCCGTCGTCGACGACGCCCGCGGCGTGCACCACGGCGCCCACGTCGTGCCGGTCCAGCAGCCGCGCCACCTGCTCGCGGTCGGCGACGTCGCAGGCGGCGACCTGCACGTCGGCGTCCATCGCGGTGAGCTCGGCGACCAGCGGCACCACGCCGTCGGCCTCCCCACCTCGCCTGCTGACCAGCAGCAACCTGCGCGCGCCGCGGTCGCGCACCAGGTGCCGGGCCACGGCGGCACCGAGCCCGCCGGTGCCGCCGGTGATGAGCACCTGCCGGTCCGGGTTCCAGCCGGGCGCGGTCCCGGAGGGAGCGCTCAGCCGGGCGAGCCGGGCGGCGGCGAGCACGCCGCAGCGGATCCGCAGCTGCGGTTCGGCCGCGGCGACGGCCTGGGCGAGCAGGTCCGGGTCGGGAGTCGCCGAGTCGAGGTCGAGCAGCCCGAACCGGCCGGGGTGCTCGCGTTCGGCGGTGCGCACCAGGCCCCACACCGCGGCGGCGGCCGGATCACCGCCGGTGGTGGCGTCGCGGGTGACGAACACGAGCCGCGCGGGATCGTCGGCGGCGAGGTGTTGCTGCACGGTGTCCAGCACGTCGCGGGCGAGTTCGTGCGCGGACTCGGGCCCGGTACCGGCGGGTTGCACCGGCAGCAGCACCACGTCCTGCCCGGCGGGCACGGCGGCGGCGCGCAGCGCTTCGCCGACGCCGAAGTGGTCGGCCCCGGCGGCGGTGGCGGTCACGCCGCCCGCGGCGGCGCGGATCGGCGTCCACTCCAGCCGGAACAGCGCGTCGCGGCCCGCGGCGTCCGCGGCGTCCTCCGGTTCGCGCAGGGTCAGCGCGGCGATGGAGGCGACGGGGGCGCCGGTCTCGTCGGCGGCGGCCACCGACACCACGTCCGGTTCGACCGGGGTGATCCGCACCCGCAGCGCGGTGGCGCCGGTCGCGTGCAGCGACACCCCGGCCCAGGTGAACGGCAGGCCGCGGCGCACCCCGTCGAGCTGGGCGATGGCGTGCAGGGCGGCGTCGGCGAGCGCGGGGTGCACCCCGTAGGAGGCGGCGTCGGCGAGCGCCGGCTCCGGCAGCCGCACCTCGGCGCACACCTCGTCGCCGACGCGCCAGGCGGCGGTCAGGCCGCGGAACAGCGGGCCGTACTCGAAGCCGGCGTCGGCGAGCGCGTCGTAGCAGCCGTCCAGGTCCACCGGAACCGCCCCGGCGGGCGGCCATTCGGCGAGCACGGCGGGTTCGGCGTCGCCGCCGGTGGTGAGGGTGCCCGCGGCGTGCCGGGTCCACGGCAGTTCCGGGTCCCCTTCGGGGCGGGCGTAGACCTCGGCCAGGCGGCGTCCGGCCTCCTCGACGCCGAGCCGCACCTGCAACTGCAGCGCCCCGGTGGCGGGCAGCGCGAGCGGGCGGCCGATGGTGAGGTCGTCGACGCGGTCGCAGCCGACCTCGTCCCCGGCGCGGGTGACGAGTTCGAGGAAGGCGGTGCCGGGCAGCAGCACCGAGCCGTGCACGGCGTGCTGGGCGAGCCACGGCTGCGCGGCGGTGGAGAGCCTGCCGGTGAACAGGGTGTCGCCGGAGTCGGCGACCTCCACGGTGCCGCCGAGCAGCGGGTGCTCCGCGGGCCGCACCCCGAGCGAGGTCGCGTCGCCCGCCGCGGTGGCGGGCGCGGGCCAGAACGGTTCGTGCTGGAACGCGTAGGTGGGCAGCTCGACGCGGCGGGCGCCGGGGAACAGCGCGGCCCAGTCCAGCGGGACGCCCCGGACGTGCAGCCGGGCGAGCGCGGTGAGCAGGGCGCGGTCCTCGTCGTGGTCGCGGCGCAGCGCGGGCAGCGCGGCGCTGTCCGGGTCGGTGAGGCCCTCGCTGACGAGCGGGGTGAGCGCCGCGTCCGGACCGGCTTCCAGGAAGGTGCGCACCCCGTGCTCGTGCATGGTCCGCACCCCGTCGGCGAACCGGACGCAGCCGCGGACGTGCCGCACCCAGTACTCGGGGGTGGCGATCTCGGGTCCGGCGAGGGCGCCGGTGACGTTGGAGATGATCGGCAGCCGCGGGGCGTGGAAGGTGAGCTCGGCGAGTTCGGCGGCGAAGTCGTCGAGCACCGGTTCCACCAGCGGTGAGTGGAAGGCGTGCGAGACGCGCAGCCGGTGGGTGCGGCGCCCGTCGGCGGCGAACCGGCCCGCGAGCTCGGCGACGGCGTCGGCGTCGCCGGAGAGCACGACCGAGCCGGGCGCGTTGATCGCGGCGAGGTCGGCGCGCTCGTCCAGCAGCGGCCGCACCTCGTCCTCGGTGGCCTGCACGGCGATCATGGCGCCGCCCGGGGGCAGCGCCCGCATCAGCCGGGCGCGGGCGCCGACGAGCCGGGCGGCGTCGGGCAGGTCGAGCACGCCCGCGACGTGCGCCGCGGTGATCTCGCCGATGGAATGCCCCGCGAGGTGGTCCGGCCGCACGCCCCAGGACTCCAGCAACCGGAACAGGGCCACCTCGACGGCGAACAGCGCGGGCTGCGCGAACCCGGTGTCGTCGAGCAGGTCGGCGTCGTCGCCCCACAGCACCTCGCGCAGCGGCCGGTCGAGGTGCCGGTCGAGTTCGGCGGTGGCCGCGTCGAAGGCGGCGGCGAACGCGGGGTACCGGGCGTGCAGCTCGCGTCCGGCGCCGAGGCGTTGCGCGCCCTGCCCGGAGAACAGCACGCCGAGCTTGCCGCCGGTGGTGGTCCCGGCGATGACCTGCGGCGCGGGTTCGCCGGTGGTGAGCGCGGCGAGCCCGCCGAGCAGCTCGTCCGGCCCGCCGCCGAGCAGCACGGCGCGGTGTTCGAGGCCGGCGCGGCCAGTGGCCAGCGAGTAGCCGAGGTCGGCGCGGGACCCGGTCCCGGCCTGCGTCCGGGCCAGCAGCCGGGCGGCCTGGGCGCGGAGGGCCTGCGGGGTGTGCCCGGACAGCACCCAGGGCTGCACGCCGGGCTCGTCGGTCCGGTCCGCCACCTCCCGGCCGGGGCCCTGTTCGAGGATGACGTGGGCATTGGTGCCGCTGATGCCGAACGAGGACACCCCGGCGCGGCGCGGGTGCGCGTCCGCCGGCCAGGGCCGGGCGTCGGCGAGCAGCCGCACCGCTCCCGCGTCCCAGTCCACGTGCCCGCTGGGCTGCTCGGCGTGCAGGCTGCGGGCGTGCACGCCGTGTCGCATGCCGAGCACGGTCTTGATGACGCCGGCGACGCCCGCGGCGGCCTGGGTGTGCCCGAGGTTCGACTTCACCGAGCCGAGCCACAGCGGTGTCTCGCGGTCCTGCCCGTAGGTCGCGAGCAGCGCCTGGGCTTCGATCGGGTCGCCGAGCGCGGTTCCGGTGCCGTGCGCCTCCACCGCATCCACGT
>NZ_JBEYUS010000140.1:0-3942 GCF_040643635.1 Saccharopolyspora sp. NPDC047091 | reverse complement strand
GTTTTCTCCTGTGGCGGAGCCACCGGTGAAAACGATCCCGCAGCGAGGAGAACGCTGAGGTTCCGCCACCCGAACACCGAGCAGCAGGAGTACGTCAGGAAACCCGAAGAAGCGCGCAGAACATAGCGTCGGTGCCGTGTTCGTGGGGCCACAGCTGGACGGTCGGCCCGTCGCCGAGGTCCGGCACGCCGGGGAACGCCTCGCGCGCGTCGAGCAGTTCCGCGCCGCTGCGCCGGACGACGTCGGAGATGACGCCTTCGGTCTCGGACAGGTGCGGGGAGCACACGACGTAGGCCACGACGCCGCCGGGCCGGGTGAGGCCGACGGCGGACAGCAGCAGCGAGCGCTGGAGCTTGGCGAGTTCGGCGACGTCGGAGGGCTGCCGCCGCCAGCGCGCCTCGGGCCTGCGGCGCAGCGCGCCGAGCCCGGTGCAGGGCGCGTCGACGAGCACCCGGTCGTAGCCGGGTTCGAGCCCGGGTTCGCGGCCGTCGGCGACGTGCACGGTGACGGCGAGGTCGCGGGTGACCTTGCGGATCAGTTCGGCGCGGTGCTCGGACTGCTCGACGGCGTCGAGGGTGCCGCCGTCGAGGGTGATGAGCGAGCCGAGCAGTCCGGCCTTGCCGCCGGGCCCGGCGCACAGGTCGAGCCAGCGGGTGTCGCCGCCGGTGATGTCGGGCCGGGTGAGGGCGAGCGCGGTGAGCTGGCTGCCTTCGTCCTGCACGGCGGCGAAACCTTCGCGCACGGGTTCGAGGTCGCCGGGGTCGCCCGCGCCCGCTTCGAGGTGCACGCCGTAGGGCGAGTAGGGCGCTTCGTCGCCGCCGGTGATGGCGGCGAGCTCTTCGGCGCTGATCTCGCCGGGCCGGGCGACGAGGTGCACGGCGGGCCGGGCGTCGTCGGCGGCGAGCGCGGCGGCGAGTTCGTCACCGGTGTCGCCGAGCGCGTCGGCGAAGGCCTGCGCGATCCAGCGCGGGTGCGCGTGGCGCAGCGCGAGGTGGCCGACGGGGTCGGTGGCGCGGTCGGGGGCGAGCCGTTCGATCCACTGCTGTTCGTCGCGTTCGCCCGCGCGGCGCATCACGGCGTTGGCGAATCCGGCGAGCTTCGAACCGACCTCACCGCGCACGATGTCCACTGTGGAGGACACGGCGGCGTGGGCCGGAATCCTGGTGCGCAGCAACTGGTACACGCCGAGCCGCAGCGCGTCCAGCGTGATCGGGTCCACTTCGGACACGTCGCGGCCGCTGCAATCGGCGATCACCGCGTCGAGCAGTCCCTTGGCCCGGCAGGCGCCGTAGGCGAGTTCGGTGGCCAGGCCCGCGTCCCGCCCGCTGATCTTGCGCTGCCGCAGCAGGCCGGGCAGCGTCAGGTTCGCGTAGGCGTCGCGTTCGCGCACGGCGCGCAGCGTGTCCAGCGCGGCCATCCGCGCCGGGTCCTGCTCGGGCGGCCGGGCCGGGCTCTTGCCGCGCTGCGGCGGGCGGCTGCCGCGCGGCCGGGACGGACGGCGGGGGCGGTCGTCGTTCACTGCAGACGTTCTCCTTGCTCGATGCGGGTTCCGCGCGCCCAGTCGGTGGCCGCCATGCGCTTCTTGCCCTGGGCCTGCACCTCGCCGAGCTGCACCGCTTCGGTGGCGGTGCCGACGAGCACTCGGCGGCGCTGCACGTCGATCTCGCCGGGTGCGAGCCCGGTCTCCTCGGTGCGGGTGACGGGTCCGAGCTTGAACCGCTCGTCCCGGAACCAGGCCCAGGCCCCCGGGTCGGGGGTGACGGAGCGGATCAGCCGGTCCACGGCGAGCGCGGGCGCGGCGAAGTCGGCCTTGGCGTCCTCGGGGGTGACCTTCGGCGCGTAGCTGACGCCTTCAGCGGGCTGCGGCCGGGCCTGGAGGCTGCCGTCCTCGATGCCGTCGAGGGTGGCGACGAGCAGGTCGGCGCCGGAGATCGCCAGCCGGTCCAGCAGCGCGCCGGAGGTGTCGGTGGCGCGCACCGGCTCGGTGACCACCCCGTACACCGGCCCGGCGTCCAGCTCGGGGACCAGGTGGAAGGTGGCGGCGCCGGTGATCTCGTCGCCGTGCCGGATCGCGGATTGCACCGGCGCCGCGCCGCGCCACGCGGGCAGCAGCGAGAAGTGCAGGTTCACCCAGCCGTGGCGCGGGATGTCGAGGGCCTGCTGCCGCAGCAGCGCCCCGTAGGCGACGACCGGGCAGCAGTCGGGTTCGAGTTCGGCCAGCCGTGCCAGGAACTCCGGGTCGGTGGCGCGCGCGGGCGTGAGGACTTCAACGCCGTGCTCGTCGGCGAGCGCGCCCACCGGGGAGCGCAGCACCTTGCGGCCGCGGCCGGCGCGGGCGTCCGGCCGGGTGATCACGGCGGCGACCTCGTGCCGCGCGGAGTCCAGCAGCGCGCGCAGCGCGGGCACCGCGGGTTCGGGCGTGCCCGCGAAGACGATCCGCATGGTCAGCGCTTCCCGAACAGCGGGTGCGGGCTCTCCTTGACGACCGGCACCTGCCCGTCGAACCAGTCGGCCTGCCGGATCTCGCGCAGCGCCCGCTTGCGGGTCTCGGCGTCGAGCCGGTCCACGAACAGGACCCCGTCCAGGTGGTCGGTCTCGTGCTGGATGCAGCGGGCCAGCAGGTCGGTGCCCTCGATCTCCACCGGGTCGCCGTGCATGTTCCAACCGCGCGCGACGACGCGCTTGTGCCGCAGGCAGTCCCAGCGCATGCCGGGGATGGACAGGCAGCCTTCGGGGCCGTCCTGCATCTCCTCGCCGACGACCTCCCAGCCCGGGTTGATCAGGTGGCCTTCGAAGCCGTCGCAGCGGTAGGTGAACACGCGCAGCCCGACGCCGAGCTGCGGCGCGGCCAGCCCGGCCCCGCCCTGCTCGTGCATCGTGTCCCACAGGTCGCGCACGAGGCCGTGCAGTTCCTTGTCGAAGTCGACGACCTCGTCGGCGCGGGTGCGCAGGACGGGGTCGCCGAAGAGGCGGACGGGCTGGACGGTCACTCGGGCTCCCCGGTCGGGCTCGGCGGCGGGACCCGGCGAGTCTAGTCGTCGCTCCCGCGCCCTCCGACCGGGCGCTCACCCGCGCCACCCTGCTCCGGGCTCGGCTCGCTCGGCGGAGCGGACGACCGGGTCTTCCCCGGCGAACGGCCGGGTCAGGGGGCGGGCAGGACCACTTCGGCGGCTCCCCCGCCGCGCCGGGTGGTTTCGGCGGCGGCACGCCAGCGGCCGTCGGGCAGCCGTTCCACGCCGGTCGCGGCGCCGATCTCCGCGGACGGGTCGAGTTCGTGGCCGAGGGCGCGCAGCTTCTCCGCCTCGGGCAGCGCCAGGAACTCCGCCTCGGCCTCGGTGCTCGGCGAGTTCCGCTGCGAGGCGCGCGGCCGCGCGATGGCCTCCACCAGCGGCAGGCCGCGGTCGATCCGCTCGGTCAGCACCTGCAGCACGGTGGTGATGATGGTGGCGCCACCGGGACTGCCGACGGCCAGCACCGGTGCGCCGTCCCGCAGCACGACGGTGGGGCTGATCGAGCTGCGCGGCCGCTTGCCGGGCTCGGGCAGGTTCGGGTCGGGCTCGCCGGGCGTGGCCGGGGTGAACGAGAAGTCGGTGAGCTCGTTGTTGAGCAGGAACCCGCGGCCCGGCACGGTGATGCCGCTACCGCCGGTCTGCTCGATGGTCAGCGTGTAGGACACCACGTCCCCGCGGGCGTCGGCGACGGTGAGGTGCGTGGTGTTCGGCCCCTCGTAGGGGGTGGTGCCGCGCGCGGGCGGCCGCGGCGCGCAGGGCGCGGGGTGGCGCGGGTCGGCGGCGGCGACCGGGGCGGGCAGCGCGGCGTCCGGGGTGATCAGGCAGGCGCGGGAGTCGGCGAACTCCTGGCCGGTGAGCTCCGCGGTGGGCACGTCGCCGAACGCGGGGTCGCCGACCCAGCGGTTCCGGTCCGCGAAGCCGATCTTGCTCG
>NZ_JBEYUS010000139.1:0-4334 GCF_040643635.1 Saccharopolyspora sp. NPDC047091 | reverse complement strand
CCCGCCCCCGGAAAGGGTGCGGGCGCGCGGTCGTCGATGCGGGGACACCGGTGCGCCGGACGGACCAGCGGTGCCGCCCGGCGAACGGGTCAGGACTTGAGGTCCGGGAAGTCCTCCTCGCGGTACTCCCCGGCCGGGGACGGCGCCGCGTGGATCTCCTCCTCGCGGGTGCGCAGCTCGACGCGGCGGATCTTGCCGGAGATCGTCTTCGGCAGCTCGGTGAACTCCAGCCGCCGGATCCGCTTGTACGGGGCGAGGTGCTCGCGGGCGAAGCGCAGGATCGCCAGCGCCGTGGCCTCCCCCGGCTCCCAGCCCGCCGCCAGCACCACGTACGCCTTCGGCACCGCCAGCCGGATCGGGTCCGGGGACGGCACCACCGCGGCCTCGGCGACCGCCTCGTGCTCCAGCAGCACGCTCTCCAGCTCGAACGGCGAGATCCGGTAGTCGGAGGCCTTGAACACGTCGTCGGTGCGGCCCACGTAGGTGATGTAGCCGTCCGCGTCCCGCGAGCCCACGTCCCCGGTGTGGTAGTAGCCGCCGCGCAGCACCTCGGCGTTGCGCTCGGCGTCGTCGGCGTAGCCGGTCATCAGGCCCACCGGCCGCGGGTCCAGCCGCAGGCAGATCTCGCCCTCCGCGGCCTCCTGCCCGGTCGCCGGATCGATCAGCGCCACCTCGAACCCGGGCAGCGCCCGCCCCATCGAACCGGGCTTGAGCTCCTGGCCGGGCGTGTTGGCGACCTGCACGCTGGTCTCGGTCTGGCCGAAGCCGTCCCGGATGGTGACGCCCCAGGCGCGGCGGACCTGCTCGATCACCTCCGGGTTCAGCGGCTCGCCCGCCCCCAGCACCTTGCGCGGCGGGGTGCGCAGCGCGGTCAGGTCGGCCTGGATGAGCATCCGCCACACCGTCGGCGGGGCGCAGAAGCTGGTCACGCCGCAACGCTGCATCTCGCCGAGCAGGGCGGCGGCGTCGAAGCGCTCGTAGTTGTAGATGAACACCGTCGCCTCGGCGTTCCACGGCGCGAACACGTTGCTCCACGCGTGCTTCGCCCAGCCCGGTGAGGAGATGTTCAGGTGCACGTCGCCCGGTTCCAGCCCGATCCAGTACATCGTGGACAGGTGCCCGACCGGGTAGGAGACGTGGGTGTGCTCGACCAGCTTCGGCTTCGCGGTGGTGCCGGAGGTGAAGTACAGCAGCAGCGGGTCCGCGGCCCGGGTCGGCCCGTCCGGCTCGAACGCCTCCGCGGCGGCCGCGCTGTCGGCGTAGGCGTGCCAGCCCTCGGCGCCGCCGACCGCGATCCGGGTGTAGTCGCCCGGCACGTCGGCGAACTTCGGCGCGTGCGCCGAGGTCGTCACCACGTGCCCGGCGGCGCCGCGGTCGACGCGGTCGCGCAGGTCGGCGGGCCCCAGCAACGGCGTCGCCGGGATGATCACGGCGCCGAGCTTCATCGCGGCGAGGATGGTCTCCCACAGCTCGACCTGGTTGCCGAGCATGAGGATCAGCCGGTCGCCGCGGGCCACGCCGAGCTCGCGCAGCCAGTTCGCCACCTGGTTCGAGCGGCGGGAGAGCTCGCCGAAGGAGAACTTCCGCTCGGAGCCGTCGGATTCGACGATCCACAGCGCGGTCCGGTCCTGCCTGCCCGCGATGGTGTCGAACCAGTCCAGCGCCCAGTTGAACTCGGCGGGGCGCGGCCAGCGGAACGCGTCCCTGGCCGCGGCGTAGTCCTCGCGCGTGCTCAGCAGCAGATCGCGGGCGGCGAGGAACTCGACGCCACCGGGTCCCGCTGCCGCCCTGCCCGCATCGGTCTGCTCGGTCACGTCCGCGTCCTCCTCGACCACCGGTTGCACGTGCCGCGCGTGCGCCGACCGTCCCGTTCGGACGATCGCCGGCGCGCCGGACCAACTTAACCGGCACACCCGATCAGATCCATGCCGCTGGTCCGATGCGCGGGCATTCGGGTGGTGCCGTTGACTTCACGTGCGGTCATGGTCATTCTTGTTGCTTGTTGTGGCTTCGCTTTCGTCCTGTTTCGCCGTCTCGGGGGGCGTGGGCGCGATCCACGACACCTGGGGGCTGCACCGATCGGCACGAGCCGACTCGTCCCGTCCCCGCTCCCACCGGCTCGAATCCACCAGGAGGCCACGTGCACCGCCGCGCGTTGACCCGCCGACCACTAGTCCGATTCCGCGTCGGCGCTCTGATCGGCGCCGCCATGCTCGCTACCGTCACCGGTATGCCCGCTCAGGCCGAACCCGCCGCATGGGAACCGAAGGACCCGCCGCTGGCGACTCCGTGGACCGACCAGGTCGGCCCGGACAACGCCCTGCCCGACTACCCGCGCCCGCAGCTCACGCGCGAGCGCTGGCAGAACCTCAACGGGCTGTGGGACTTCGCCGGATCCGACACCCCGCCCAGCGAGACCGACGAGCAGATCCTGGTGCCCTACCCGCCGGAGTCCGGCTTGTCCGGCATCCAGCGCCACGACGACCACCTGCTCTACCACCGCGAGTTCCAGGTGCCCGCCGACTGGTCCGGCCAGCGGGTGCTGCTGCACTTCGGCGCCGTGGACCAGAAGGCGACCGTCAGCGTCAACGGCCAGGAGGTCGCCACCCACCAGGGCGGCTTCACCGAGTTCAGCGCCGACGTCACCGACGCGCTCACCGGCGACGGCCCGCAGCAGCTGACCGTCGCGGTCGAGGACCGCAACGAGGACAACCCGTTCCCGGTCGGCAAGCAGCGCAACGACCCCAACGGCATCTTCTACACCGGCGCCTCCGGCATCTGGCAGACGGTGTGGATGGAACCGGTCGCCGACGCGCACATCACCGACCTGGAGATCACCCCGGACCTGGCGTCGAACAGCTTCGCCGTGCGCGCCGACGGCTCGCAGGGCGGTCGCGTCGAAGCCGTCATCAGCGAGCGGGACGGCGGCGCGGAGGTCGCCACCGCCACCGGTGAAGCCGGTCAGGACCTGCGCCTCGAGGTGCCGGACCCGCACCTGTGGTCGCCGGACGACCCGTACCTCTACGACGTGGCGGTGCGGCTGCTCGGCGAGGACGGGCAGCCCGTCGACGAGGTCGGCAGCTACGCCGGGATGCGCTCCATCGGGCTCGTCGACGACGAGCAGGGCAGGCCGCGGCTCGCGCTGAACGGGAAGATCCTGTTCCAGCACGGCCCGCTGGACCAGGGCTACTGGCCGGACGGCATCTTCACCGCGCCGACCGACGAGGCGCTGCGCTTCGACCTGGAGCAGACCAAGGAACTCGGCTTCAACATGGTGCGCAAGCACATCAAGGTGGAGCCCGCCCGCTGGTACTACCACGCCGACCAGCTGGGCCTGCTGGTGTGGCAGGACATTCCCGCGCTGGTCAACGGGCAGACCCCCGGTGACGAGGCGAAGGCGAACTTCGAGGCCGAGGCCGCCGACATCGTCGACCAGCTGCACAACTCGCCGTCGATCGTCACCTGGGTGCCGTTCAACGAGGGCTGGGGCGAGTTCGACACCGCTCGCATCGCCGAGCAGGTCGAAGCGCAGGACCCGACCCGGCTGGTGAACCCGGCCAGCGGCGTGAACTGCTGCGACTCGCTGCCGGACACCGGTGCCGGGCACATCTACGACGACCACACCTACGTCGGCCCCGGCGCGCCGGACGTGACCGGCGACCGCGCCTCGGTGGACGGCGAGTACGGCGGGCTGGGCCTCATCGAGGACGGGCACCTGTGGCCCGGTGAGCCCTCGTCCTACGAGATCGTCGACACCCGCGCCGACCTGACCCGCCGCTACCAGGAGGTGCACGACGACCTGGTGCGCATCATCGGCGAGAAGGGACTGTCGGCGTCGGTCTACACGCAGACCACCGACGTGGAGAACGAGGTCAACGGTTTCTTCACCTACGACCGGCAGATCCTCAAGCCGGACCTGGAGGCGGTGCGCGCCGCGAACCGGGCCGTGATCGACGCGGGCACCCCGTGACGAACCGACGGTGACGAACCGGAGGTGACGCGTCGAAGATGACGCGTCGAAGATGACGCACCGAGGAGTGACGGATCGAGGGTGGACGAGCGGAGGGCGAGCGATCGAGGAACGGTCGATCAGCGCTGATCGACCAGGAGTGCTCGCCCGGGGCGTGCTCGCCTCGACCACCCCGCGCACGACGACGCCCCGGCCGGTACCCCACTACCGGCCGGGGCGTTCTTCCCACCGCAGCAGCGAATTCCCGCGACCGAGGAGGACGACGATGTCTCACCGCGGTCCCGCTCGCGGTGGTTCTGCCAGTCGTGGTCCCGCCAGTCGTGGTCCTGCCAGCCCGGGTACTGCTGGTCCGGCTGGGACGAGA
>NZ_JBEYUS010000138.1:0-3438 GCF_040643635.1 Saccharopolyspora sp. NPDC047091 | reverse complement strand
GTTTTTTCGGTTGTTGTTTGAGAACTGTATAGTGGATGCGAGCATCTTTGTGGCCAAGTTATGTAGGGCACATGGTGGATGCCTTGGTACCAGGGGCCGATGAAGGACGTGGGAGGCTGCGAAATGCCTCGGGGAGCTGTCAACCGAGCTGTGATCCGAGGATGTCCGAATGGGGAAACCCGGCCCGAGTGATGTCGGGTCACCTGCACCTGAATGTATAGGGTGTTGGGAGGGAACGCGGGGAAGTGAAACATCTCAGTACCCGTAGGAAGAGAAAACACTAGTGATTCCGTGAGTAGTGGCGAGCGAAAGCGGAGGAGGCTAAACCGGGCGCGTGGGATACCTGACAGGGGTTGCGTGTTCGGGGTTGTGGGGCTTGTCTGGAGGCGGCTGTCACCGTTTCAGCGTGGTCGTGTGTGTTAGTTGAACAGGTTGGGATGCCTGGCCGGAGTGGGTGAGAGTCCCGTAGGCGAAAGCACATGCGGTACGTGTGGATTTGTTCCCGAGTAGCAGCGTTTCCGTGGAGGGCGCTGTGAATCTGGCGGGACCACTCGCTAAGCCTAAATACTGCCTGGTGACCGATAGTGGATAGTACCGTGAGGGAATGGTGAAAAGTACCCCGGGAGGGGAGTGAAATAGTTCCTGAAACCATGTGCCTGCAATCCGTCAGAGCATGATCTTTGGGTTGTGTG
This sequence comes from Saccharopolyspora sp. NPDC047091, assembly GCF_040643635.1. Classification (NCBI taxonomy): domain Bacteria; kingdom Bacillati; phylum Actinomycetota; class Actinomycetes; order Pseudonocardiales; family Pseudonocardiaceae; genus Saccharopolyspora; species Saccharopolyspora sp. NPDC047091. The sequence goes on along the minus strand of NZ_JBEYUS010000138.1, from coordinate 2,746 downwards.
ATGGCGTGCCTTTTGAAGAATGAGCCTGCGAGTTGCTGCTGCGTGGCGAGGTTAACCTGTTGTGGGGTAGCCGGAGCGAAAGCGAGTCTGAAGAGGGCGTGGAGTCGCGTGGTGCAGACCCGAAGCGGAGTGATCTACCCATGGCCAGGGTGAAGCGCGGGTAAGACCGTGTGGAGGCCCGAACCCACCAGGGTTGAAAACCTGGGGGATGAGTTGTGGGTAGGGGTGAAAGGCCAATCAAACTTCGTGATAGCTGGTTCTCCCCGAAATGCATTTAGGTGCAGCGTCGTGTGTTTCCTGGGTGGGGTAGAGCACTGGTTGGTTGATGGGCCTTATGGGTTACTGACGTCAGCTAAACTCCGAATACGCCTGGGTAGAGCGCGGCAGTGAGACGGTGGGGGAGAAGCTTCATCGTCGAGAGGGAAACAGCCCAGAACACCGGCTAAGGCCCCTAAGTGTGCGCTCAGTGGGAAAGGATGTGGGATTGCCCAGACAACCAGGAGGTTGGCTTAGAAGCAGCCACCCTTGAAAGAGTGCGTAATAGCTCACTGGTCAAGTGGTCCTGCGCCGACAATGTAGCGGGGCTGAAGTGCACCGCCGAAGCCGTGTCAATGAGTCCTTGTGGCTTGTTGGGTAGGGGAGCGTCCTGCATGCGGTGAAGCATCCGGGTAACCGTGGTGTGGAGTGTGTGGGAGTGAGAATGCAGGCATGAGTAGCGAGAGCAGAGTGAGAATCTCTGCCGCCGATTGACTAAGGGTTCCTGGGGCAGGTTCGTCCGCCCAGGGTGAGTCGGGGCCTAAGGCGAGGCCGACAGGCGTAGTCGATGGAGAACGGGTTGATATTCCCGTACCCGTGTACACGCGCCCATGGCGAAACGGTTGAGACTAACCATCCGCGAGCATGATGGCTCTTCGGAGTTGTTGTGTGAGTGCATGGGACCTGATTCTGCGGTAGTCAAGTGATGGGGTGACGTAGTGGGGTAGCTGTGCCAGTGAGTGGTAGTACTGGTGTAAGCCTGTAGCCTGCCGTCTAGGTAAATCCGGGCGGTGTGAAGGGTGAGAGGTGATGCGTAGCCGTTGTGGTGAAGTCAGTGATCCCGTGCTACCGAGAAAAGCCTCTAGCGATGTGTGTGCATGGCCCGTACCCGAAACCGACACAGGTGGTCAGGTAGAGTATACCGAGGCGGTCGGGTGAACTGTGGTTAAGGAATTCGGCAAATTGCCCCCGTAACTTCGGGAGAAGGGGGGCCATTGCTGGTGAAGGGATTTTCTCCTGGAGCTGGTGGTGGCCGCAGAGGCCAGGGAGAAGCGACTGTTTACTAAAAACACAGGTCCGTGCGAAGTCGTAAGACGAGGTATACGGACTGACGCCTGCCCGGTGCTGGAACGTTAAGAGGACCTGTTAGCACATCTTTGGTGTGTGAAGCGGAGAATTTAAGCGCCAGTAAACGGCGGTGGTAACTATAACCATCCTAAGGTAGCGAAATTCCTTGTCGGGTAAGTTCCGACCTGCACGAATGGCGTAACGACTTCTCCGCTGTCTCGACCACAGGCCCGGTGAAATTGCAGTACGAGTAAAGATGCTCGTTTCGCGCGGCAGGACGGAAAGACCCCGGGACCTTTACTATAGCTTGGTATTGGTGTTCGGTGCGGCTTGTGTAGGATAGGTGGGAGACTGTGAAGCGTTCACGCTAGTGGGTGTGGAGTCGTTGTTGAAATACCACTCTGGTCGTTCTGAGCATCTGAACCTCGGACCCTGATCGGGTTCAGGGACAGTGCCTGGTGGGTAGTTTAACTGGGGCGGTTGCCTCCCAAAGGGTAACGGAGGCGCCCAAAGGTTCCCTCAGCCTGGTTGGTCATCAGGTGTTGAGTGTAAGTGTATAAGGGAGCTTGACTGTGAGACTGACAGGTCGAGCAGGTGCGAAAGCAGGGACTAGTGATCCGGCACTGGCTGGTGGAAGCGGTGTCGCTCAACGGATAAAAGGTACCCCGGGGATAACAGGCTGATCTTGCCCAAGAGTCCATATCGACGGCATGGTTTGGCACCTCGATGTCGGCTCGTCGCATCCTGGGGCTGGAGTTGGTCCCAAGGGTTGGGCTGTTCGCCCATTAAAGCGGCACGCGAGCTGGGTTTAGAACGTCGTGAGACAGTTCGGTCCCTATCCGCCGCGCGCGTAGGAGATGTGAGGAAGGCTGTCCCTAGTACGAGAGGACCGGGACGGACGGACCTCTGGTGTGCCAGTTGTTCCGCCAGGTGCATGGCTGGTTGGCTACGTTCGGGAGGGATAACCGCTGAAAGCATCTAAGCGGGAAGCCTGTTCCAAGATGACGTCTCCCACCCCTTTGTGGGTTAAGGCCTCCTAGAGATGATGGGGTTGATAGGCTCGGCATGGAAGCACAGTAATGTGTGGAGTGGACGGGTACTAATAGGCCGAGGACTTGTTCACAAAGATTGCTACGCATCCACTATACGGTGTCTGAGGCAGCAACCATGGGGTTGTTGAATTGGATAGAGACTTCACACTGCACTGCCCTGGTTGGGGGTGGGTGTTGGTGTGGTTGGATTTGTCGGTGGTTTTAGCGGAGCGGGGAACGCCCGGTCCCATTCCGAACCCGGAAGCTAAGCCCTCCAGCGCCGATGGTACTGCACTCGATAGGGTGTGGGAGAGTAGGACACCGCCGACAATACTCATGAGGGGAACGCCCCGGAACCTGGTTCCGGGGCGTTCCTGCATTTCCAAGGCCTG
>NZ_JBEYUS010000137.1:0-5190 GCF_040643635.1 Saccharopolyspora sp. NPDC047091 | reverse complement strand
CGCCGACGGCACCGTCGAGATCCCCGCGGTCGCCCGCGAAGCCGGGCACCGCTCCAAGATCGCGGTGCGCTCCTCGGTCGGTGCGAGGAAGGGCGGACGCATGGCCGAGCGGATGGCCGGCAAGGTCGCTTTCATCACCGGAGCGGCGCGCGGCCAAGGACGTTCCCACGCGCTGCGGTTCGCCGCCGAGGGCGCCGACATCATCGCCGTCGACCGGTGCGCCGAGATCGACTCGGTCGCGCCCGTCTACTCGATGCCCACCGAGCACGACCTGGCCGAGACCGCGCGCGGGGTGGAGAAGCTGGGCAGACGCGCCGAGGTGCGGATCGCCGACGTGCGCGACCTCGACGGCCTGCAGGCCGCGTTCGACTCGGGCGTCGCCGAACTCGGCCGGGTCGACGTCGTCGTCGCCAACGCGGGCATCGTCAGCTTCGGCCGCAGCTGGGAACTGACCGCCGAGCAGTGGCAGGACATGATCGACGTGAACCTCACCGGTGTCTTCCACACCGCGAAGGTCGCGATCCCGACGATGATCGAGCAGGGCGACGGCGGCTGCCTGCTGTTCATCTCCTCGGTCGCCGGGATGAAGGGCCGCGGCGGGCTCGCGCACTACTCGGCGGCCAAGCACGGCGTGGTCGGGCTGATGCAGAGCCTCGCCGATGAGCTCGGGGAGCACGGCATCCGGGTCAACACGGTCCACCCGACGAACGTGAACACGCCGATGATCCGCAACCCCGCCTTCTACGGCCTCTTCAGCCCGCCGGACGCGGAGCCGACGCTGGAGAACGCGGAACCCGCGATGCGGGCGATGCACGTGCTGCCGACCAAGTGGGTGGAGGACTCCGACGTCAGCGACGCCGTCGCCTTCCTCGCCAGCGACGAGGCCCGGTTCGTGACCGGCGCGGTGTTCCCCGTCGACGCCGGCGTCGGCGTCCGGTGAGCGCGACGGCCACCGAGAGCGGCGTGGCGGTGCGGGCCGCGGTCGAAGAGGTGCTGGCGCGCTACGCGCTCGGCTACGACGAGGGCGACCTGGAGCTGCTGGCGGACTGCTTCACCGCCGACGCCGAGCTGTCGATGCGCGTGGCGGACGACGCGGTGGCGGGCCCGGTCCGCGGCCGGGACGCCATCGTCGAGCTGGTGCGGGAGACCGCGCGCTCGCAGCGGGACCGGCGCAAGCACGTGCTGAGCAACCTGGTGCTGGACCACGCGGGCGACCGGGCTCGGGCGCGCACCTACCTCACGCTGTTCGCGGTCGCCGACGGCGCGCTGCGCGCGATCACCACCGGGCGGTACCTCGCCGAGCTGCGGGCCGACTCCGGGGAGTGGCGCATCGCGGCGCTCCGGATCGAGCTGGACCTGCCGTTCTCGTGACCCTCAACCAGGGGCTCATCCCGGCGAAGTGGGCGGCGCTGACGCCGCGCGCGCTCGCCGTGCACGACGTGCCGACCGGGCGGCGGGTGCGCTGGGCGGAGCTGGACCGGCGGGTGCGGCGGCTCGCCAACGGGCTGCTCGGGCTGGGGTTGCGCCGCGGCGACCGGGTGGCGGCGCTGTCCCGGAACCGGGTGGAGCTGCTGGAGCTGTACTTCGCGTGCGGCCGGGCCGGGTTGGTGCTGCAGCCGCTGAATTGGCGGCTCGACACCGCCGAGCTGGCCCGGCTGCTGCGGGACGCGACACCGCAGGTGGTGGTCACCGCCGCCGAGTGGTCGGTGCAGGTCGCGGAGCTGCAGCGGAGCTGCGAGGTGCCGCACTGGCTGGAGTTCGGCGGCGACGGCGGCTACGAGGAGCTGCTGGCGGCCGCATCGGACGCCGAACCGCCCGGCAGCGAGCACGTCGGCGACCACGACCCGTTCTTCATCCTCTACACCGGCGGCACCACGGGTCGCAGCAAGGGCGCACTGCACACCCACTCCAGCGCCGAGGCGGGCGGTGCGCACCAGACCGTCGCCGAACGCATCGTGCCCGGTGACGTGTACCTGCTGACCGGGCAGATGTTCCACATCCCGATCGTGCTCGCGATGAACTACCTGCGGCACGGCTGCCCGCTGGTGCTGGTGGACTTCGCGGCCGAGCAGGCGCTGCGGGTCATCGAGCAGGAGCGGGTCTCGGCGTTCCTGGGGATCACCACGATGCTGAACTGGATGCTCGCGGTGCCCGGGTTCGACCGCTACGACCTGCGCAGCCTGCGCAACATCCAGTACGGCGGCGGTCCGATGCCGACCTCGGTGGTGCGGGCGGCGCTGGAGTCGTTCCCGTGCTCGCTGATCCAGGGCTACGGGCAGACCGAGGGCCCCGGCATGGCGTTCCTGTCCCAGGAGGACCACGCCGCGGCGATCGCCGGGCGGCACCCGCACCGGTTGCGCTCCTGCGGCCGGGAGGGCTTCGGGGCGCGGCTGCGGGTGCTGGACGACTCGGGGGCCGAGGTGCCGCGGGACGGGCGCACGCCGGGCCAGATCGTGGTGCGCTCGGAGGCGAACATGGCCCGCTACTGGAACCGGCCCGAGCTGACCGCGCGCACGCTGCGCGCCGGGTGGCTGTGGACGGGGGACGTGGCGACCTGGGACGAGGACCGCTACGTCTACGTGGTCGACCGCGCCAAGGACATGATCATCTCGGGTGGGGAGAACATCTACAGCGTCCCCGTCGAGGAGGCCGTGGCGGCCCACCCGGCGGTGCTGGAGTGCGCGGTCATCGGCGTGCCCGACCCGGAGTGGGGCGAGAACGTGAAGGCCGTCGTGGTGCTCAAGCCCGGTACTACCGCCACCGAGGCCGAGATCATCTCCACCGCCCGGGAACGGTTGCCGTCCTACCAGAAGCCGAAGTCGGTCGACTTCGTCGCGAGCTTGCCCAAGGCGCCGACCGGAAAAGTGGTCAAGCGCGAGCTGCGCGCCCCCTACTGGGCGGATCAGGAGCGGACATGACCTCACCCGTACCCGACGAGGCGGCGCTGGCCGAGCTCGTCGGCACCGAGTTCCCCGGCGGGGAGTTCACCTTGGAGCCGTGGTGGGTGCGGCTGGTGAACGACTGCGCGCTCGCCGACCCGGACGACGGGGCGGAGAGCCCGGTGTTCGCGTTCCTGGCCGCCACCTCGGCGATGGGGGTGAGCTGGGAGCGGTTCTGGGCCTGGTTCGGCGCCCGCGAGTCGGACGGCCCGATGGCCGGGGAGGTGCACACCGTGCTGCACCGCCCGCTGCGGGTCGGCGCCACCTACGCGGTGCGCGGCCGGATCGAGTCCGCGCGGCGCAAGCACGGCGCCCGGACCGGCGTCTTCGACCTGGTCGAGTACCGCCTCGACCTGCACGAACCGGACGACGGCTCCCCGGCCGCCTCCTGCACCAGCTCGATCCTGTTTCCGCGGCGGCCGCGATGAGCGGCGTGCGGCCCGGGGACGTGCTGCCCGACCACCAGGTCGGGCCGGTCAGCGCGGAGAAGATGCGGACGATGGCGGCCCTGATGCGGGACGCGAACCCGATCCACTTCGATCCGGCGGCGGTGCGGGCGCTCGGGCTCGGCGACCGGGTGATCAACCAGGGACCGCTGAACCAGGCGTACGTGGTGTCGATGCTGGCGCGCTGGGCGGGCGGCGCGCACCGGATCCGCGAGCTTCGGCTGCGCCACCTCGGCGCGGTGTTCGCCGGGGATCGGCTGCGCGCGCACGGCACGGTCCTCGGGGTGTCCGAACAGGACGGTGCGCTGATCGCGTCCTGCGCGGTCGGACTCGACGTGCTCGGCGGAGATCCGGTGCTCTCCGGCACCGCGTCCGTCCACATCGGAGGGTGACGGTGTCCGACCAGGTGCAGCGCTTCCGGCTGTCCTACGGGGACTGCGACGCGCTCAGCATCGCGTACTTCGCGATCTACTACCCGTGGATGGAGCGCGCCTACAGCAGCTGGTTGCACGCCCGCGGTTTGCGCTCCGCGGAGCTGGCCGCGCAGCTGGGCACCGGAACCGTCGGGGTGCACTCGGAGGCCACCTACCTCGCGCCGGTGCGGGTGTTCGACGAACTGGCCTGCGAAGTGGTGCGGGACCGGATCGGCACCACCTCCTACGCGCTGGGCTTCGAGTTCACCCGGGACGGCGAGCTGGTCGTCCACGGCCGGATGACCTTCGCCTGCCGCGATCCGCAGGGTGGGAAGGCTCCCGTCCCGCCACGGCTGCGGGAGCTGATCTCGCAGCTGCGCCCCGGCCGGACCGGCACCGACGAGGGCTGACCTATCCTGGCCGCACTATGCGAGTGCTGGGCGAACAGGAATGGCGGGGCCGCGCGACCGCGCACCGGGAGCGGGTGGAGCGCTGGACGGGACCGCACCGCCGCAGGCAGCGCGCCGGGGAGAAGCACCCGGTGATGGACTTCCTGTTCACCTACTACTCGCACCGCCCGTCGCTGCTGGAGCGCTGGCAGCCCGGTTTCGGCGTCGCGCTCGAAGGCGGTGCCGAGTTCCTGGAGCGCCGCGGCTACCTGCGCACCGACGAGGGCGTGGCGCTGGACCCGGCGGCGCTCACCGCGAAGCGCCACGACTCGGTGCGCTTCGTGCACGGGCTGCTCACCGCGATCCGCTCCCGCAGCCCGCAGCTGGGCTGCTTCGGGCTGCACGAGTGGGCGATGGTCTACCGCACCTCCCCCGGCGACGTGCGGCACGAGTCCTGGCCGCTGCGGCTCGGGCACGCGGGCACCGACGAGGTGGTGGACTCGATGCCGATCAAGTGCACCCACCACGACGCGTTCCGGTTCTTCACCCCGCCCGCGCGGCCGCTGAACGCGCTGCAACCGGCCCGCGAGGACCAGGTCGCCCTGGAGCAGCCGGGCTGCCTGCACGCCAACATGGACCTGTTCAAGTGGGCCTATAAGCTGGACCCGCTGGTGCCCGCCGAACTCGTCGCCGACTGCTTCGAGCTGGCCGTGGACATCCGCGAACTGGACATGCGCGCCAGCCCCTACGACCTCGCCGACCTCGGCTACCCGCCCGTCGCGGTGGAGACGCCCGACGGGCGCGCCGCCTACGTGCGGGCGCAGCGCGAATTCGCCGAGCGGGCCGCGCCGCTGCGGGACCGCCTGGTCGAGCACTGCGAGCTGCTGCTGGCCGTCCCGCGGCCGGTGGGCTGAGCCCCGGAACACGACAGCGCCGACCGGGCCGGGGGAAGTTCGCTCCCCCGGTCCCGGCCGGCGCTGTCGTCGGCTCGGTGACCCGCGCG
>NZ_JBEYUS010000136.1:0-5278 GCF_040643635.1 Saccharopolyspora sp. NPDC047091 | reverse complement strand
GTTCCCTCGCGAGGACAGCGTTTTCTCATGTGGCGGAGCCACCTGTGAAAACGATCCCGCAGCGAGGGAACCGCTGAGGTTCCGCCACCCGCGCCCCGCCCAGCAGGAGTGGAACGGTCCGCGAACGCGAAGCGCCCCGGGACGTGGTCCCGGGGCGCTTCGCGACGCGCTCGATCAGACCAGCGGGCGGTCCGTCGGGGCGATCGGGGCGGGCAGCACGTCCCGGCCCGTCAGGTAGCGGTCCACCCCGGCGGCCGCGGACCGGCCCTCCGAGATCGCCCACACGATCAGGGACTGGCCGCGGCCCATGTCCCCGGCCGTGAACACACCGTCCACAGTGGTCATGAAGTCCGAGTCGCGGGCGACGTTGCCGCGCTCGTCGAGCTCCACGCCGAGATCGGTGAGCAGGCCCTCCTTCTCCGGGCCGACGAAGCCCATCGCCAGGAACGCCAGCTGGCACGGCAGCTCCCGCTCGGTGCCCTCGACCGGCACGAAGCGGCCGTCCTCGCGGCGCACCTCCGCGAGCCGCAGCGCGCGCAGGTTCCCGTCCTCGTCGGCGAGGAACTCCTGGGTGTTGACGGAGAACAACCGCTCCCCGCCCTCCTCGTGCGCCGAGGTCACCTTGAACGTCATCGGGTACGTCGGCCACGGCTGGCTGTCCGGCCGCGTCGACGGCGGCGTCGGCATGATCTCCAGCTGGGTGACCGACTTCGCGCCCTGGCGGTGCGCGGTGCCGACGCAATCCGCACCCGTGTCACCGCCGCCGATCACCACGACGTCCTTGCCCGCGGCGTCGATCGGCGAGGACGTCAGGTCGCCCTCCTGCACCCGGTTCGCCAGCGGCAGGTACTCCATCGCCTGGTGCACCCCAACCGCCTCGCGGCCGGTGATCGGCAGGTCCCGGGCGGCGGTGGCGCCACCGGAGAGGACCACCGCGTCGAAGTCCGACTTCAGCTGCTCCACCGACACGTCCACGCCGACGTGCACGCCGGTGTGGAACTCGGTGCCCTCGGCCCGCATCTGCCCGAGCCTGCGGTCCAGGCGCCGCTTCTCCATCTTGAACTCGGGAATCCCGTAGCGCAGCAGCCCGCCGATGCGGTCCGCCCGCTCGTAGACCACCACGTCGTGGCCCGCGCGGGTCAGCTGCTGGGCGGCGGCCAGGCCGGACGGGCCCGACCCGATCACCGCGACCTTCTTGCCGGTCTTCGACGCGGGCGGCTGCGGCGGCACCCGGCCCTCCGCCCAGGCGCGGTCGATGATCTCGATCTCGACCTGCTTGATCGTCACCGGATCGGAGTTGATGCCGACCACGCACGCCGCCTCGCACGGGGCGGGGCACAACGTCCCGGTGAACTCCGGGAAGTTGTTCGTGGCGTGCAGCCGCTCGATCGCCTCGCTCCAGTCGTCGCGCCAGGTGAGGTCGTTCCACTCCGGGATCAGGTTGCCCAGCGGACAACCGTTGTGGCAGAACGGGATGCCGCAGTCCATGCAGCGGCCCGCCTGCTCCTTGACCCGGCCCGGCTCGAAGTCCAGGTAGACCTCGCGCCAGTCCTTGATCCGGATGTCCACGGGGCGGCGCTCGGGCGTCTGGCGCGCCGTGGTGATGAAGCCCTTCGGGTCAGCCATGAGCCGCCTCCATGATCGCCTGGTCAACGTCGCGGCCGTCGCGCTCGGCGGCGGTCTGCGCGGCCAGCACGCGCTTGAAGTCGCGCGGCATGACCTTCGCGAAGCGCGCCACCGCGCGGTCCCAGTCCGCCAGCAGTTCCGCGGCCACCTGCGAGGCCGTCTGCTCGTGGTGCCTGCGGACCCGGTCGTGCAGGAACTCCCGGTCGGCCTCGTCCAGCGGATCGAGGTCCACCATCTCCGGGTTGACCCGCTCCTCCCGCAGGTCCAGCACGTAGGCGATGCCACCGGACATCCCGGCCGCGAAGTTGCGGCCGGTACCGCCGAGGATCACCGCGCGGCCACCGGTCATGTACTCGCACCCGTGGTCGCCGATGCCCTCGACGACGGCGACCGCGCCCGAGTTCCGCACGCAGAACCGCTCGCCCACCACGCCGCGCACGAACAGCTCACCGGACGTCGCGCCGTACAGCAGCACGTTGCCCGCGATGACGTTGTCCTCGGCGGTGTAGGCGGCGCCCTCCGGCGGCCGCACCACGATCCGCCCGCCCGACAGGCCCTTGCCGACGTAGTCGTTGCCGTCGCCGAGCAGCCGCAGCGTGATGCCGCGCGGCACGAACGCCCCGAAGCTCTGCCCGGCCGACCCGGTGAACGTCACGTCGATCGTGTCGTCCGGCAACCCCTCGCCGCCCCACCGGCGGGTCAGCTCGTGGCCGAGCATGGTGCCCACCGTGCGGTTGACGTTGCGCACCGGCAGCTCCAGCCGCACCGGCGTCGCGTCCTTCAGCGCACCCTCGCTGAGCTGGATCAGCGTGTGGTCCAAGGCCTTGTCCAGGCCGTGGTCCTGGGTGGTGGTGTTGTGCAGCGCCGCGCCCGCCGCGAGCTCCGGCACGTGGGTGATCGCCGAGAGGTCCAGCTCCTCGGTCTTCCAGTGCCGCACCGCGTCGTCGGTGTCGATCAGCTCGGCGTGCCCGACGGCTTCCTCGATGGACCGGAAGCCGAGTTCCGCCAAGTACTCCCGCACTTCCTGGGCGATGAACTCGAAGAAGTTCACCACGTACTCGGCCTTGCCGTCGAACTTCGCCCGCAGCTGGGGGTTCTGCGTGGCCACGCCCACCGGGCAGGTGTCCAGGTGGCACACCCGCATCATGATGCAGCCGGACACGACCAGCGGGGCGGTGGCGAAGCCGAACTCCTCCGCGCCCAGCAGCGCCGCGATCACCACGTCGCGGCCGGTCTTGAGCTGCCCGTCGGTCTGCACCACGATCCGGTCGCGCAGGTCGTTGGCCAGCAGCGTCTGCTGCGTCTCGGCCAGCCCCAGCTCCCACGGGCCGCCCGCGTGCTTGATCGAGGACAGCGGGGAGGCACCGGTGCCGCCGTCGTGCCCGGAGATCAGCACCACGTCCGCGTGCGCCTTGCTCACGCCCGCCGCGACCGTGCCGACACCGACCTCGCTGACCAGCTTGACGTGGATCCGCGCCTTCGGGTTGGCGTTCTTCAGGTCGTGGATCAGCTGGGCGAGGTCCTCGATGGAGTAGATGTCGTGGTGCGGCGGCGGGGAGATCAGCCCCACGCCCGGCGTGGAGTGCCGGGTCTTGCCCACCCACGGGTACACCTTGTGGCCGGGCAGCTGCCCGCCCTCGCCGGGCTTCGCGCCCTGCGCCATCTTGATCTGGATGTCGTCGGCGTTGACCAGGTACTCGCTGGTGACGCCGAACCGGCCGGAGGCGACCTGCTTGATCGCCGAGCGGCGCGAGTCGCCGTTGGCGTCCGGGGTGAACCGGTCGGCGTCCTCACCGCCCTCGCCGGTGTTGGACTTGCCGCCGAGGCGGTTCATCGCGATGGCGAGGGTCTCGTGCATCTCCTGCGAGATCGAACCGTAGGAGATGGCGCCGGTGGCGAACCGCTTCACGATCGACTCGACCGGTTCGACCTCGTCGATCGGCACCGGCCGCCGCGCGCCCGCGCGGAACTTGAACAGGCCGCGCAGGGTCATCAGGTCCCGCGACTGGTCGTCGACGGCCTTCGTGTACTCCTTGAAGACCTCGTAGCGGCCGGACCGCGTGGAGTGCTGCAGCTTGAACACGGTGCGCGGGTTGAACAGGTGCGGGTCGCCCTCGCGCCGCCACTGGTACTCGCCGCCCACCTGCAAGGTGCGGTGCGGGGCCTGCACGCCGTCGTCCGGGTAGGCGCGGCGGTGCCGCTCGGCGACCTCCTTGGCCAGCAGGTCGAAACCGACCCCGCCGAGCCGCGAGGTGGTGCCGGCGAAACATCGGTCGATGACCTCGGCGCCCAGCCCGATCGCCTCGAAGATCTGCGCACCGGTGTACGAGGCCACCGTGGACACGCCCATCTTCGACATCGTCTTGCGGACGCCCTTGCCGAGCGCCTTGATCAGGTTGCCGGTGGCCTTCGCCGGGTCGAGTCCCTGGAGCACGCCGTTGTGCACCAGGTCCTCGACGCTGGCCATCGCCAGGTACGGGTTGACGGCCGCGGCGCCGTAGCCGATGAGCAGCGCGACGTGGTGCACCTCGCGCACGTCACCGGCCTCGATCACCAGGCCGACGTGGGTGCGGGTCTTCTCCCGCACCAGGTGGTGGTGCACCGCGCCGGTCACCAGCAGCGACGGGATCGGCGCGTGCTCGGCGTCGGCGGCCCGGTCGGACAGCACCAGCACGTGCGCGCCGTCGGCGACCGCGGCGGACACCTCGGCGCAGATCTCGTCGAGCCGCTGCCGCAGCGCCTCGCCACCGCCGCGCACCCGGTAGGTGCTGGAGATGATCGCGGGCTTCAGGCCGGGACGGTCGCCGTCGTCGTCGATGTGCACGATCTTGGCGAGCTGGTCGTTGTCCAGCACCGGGAACGGCAGCACCAGCTGCTTGCAGGCGTCCGGGTCGTGGTCGAGCAGGTTGTGCTCCGGCCCGACGTGGGTCGCCAGCGAGGTCACCAGCTCCTCGCGGATGGCGTCCAGCGGCGGGTTGGTGACCTGCGCGAACAGCTGCGTGAAGTAGTCGAACAGCTGCCGCGGGCGCTTCGAGAACGCCGCGAACGGCACGTCGTTGCCCATCGAGCCGATCGGCTCCGCCCCACCGGCGGCCATCGGCTTGAGCAGCACGTTCAGCTCTTCCTGCGTGTAGCCGAACACCTGCTGGCCGTGCACCAGCGACGCGTGCGAGGGCACCTCGCGGTCGCGGTCGGGCAGGTCGCCCAGGTGCACCACGCCCTCGTCCAGCCACTGCTGGTACGGGTGCGCGGCGGCCAGCTCGCCCTTGATCTCCTCGTCGTCGACGATGCGCCCGGCACCGGTGTCGACCAGGAACATGCGGCCCGGCTGCAACCGGCCCTTGCGCACCACGCGCGCCGGGTCCAGTTCGAGCACGCCGACCTCGCTGGCCAGCACGACGAGGCCGTCGTCGGTCACCCAGTAGCGGCCGGGGCGCAGGCCGTTGCGGTCCAGGACCGCGCCGATCTGGGTGCCGTCGGTGAACGCCACCAGCGCGGGGCCGTCCCAGGGTTCCATCAGGTAGTTGTGGAACTCGTAGAACGCGCGGCGCTGCGGGTCCATCTCGGCGTGGTTCTCCCACGCCTCCGGGATCATCATCAGCACCGAGTGCGGCAGCGACCGCCCGCCCAGGTGCAGCAGCTCCAGCACCTC
>NZ_JBEYUS010000135.1:0-5301 GCF_040643635.1 Saccharopolyspora sp. NPDC047091 | reverse complement strand
TAGTGCAAATCCGTGTGGCACACCCCGCACGCCTGCACCCGCACCACCGCCTCACCCGGACCCGGATCAGGAACGATGATGGTGGTGACCTCGACCGGCTTGCCCTTGCCGGTCGCCACTACGCCGCGCACTTCGGTCATCCAGAGCTCCAGTTCACACGTGGGGAAATTCCCGCAGGTTCGGTCGTCACCAGCCGTATTCGCCGGCGGCGTCGATGAGCCAGTCCGCGACGTACCGCGCGAACGACGAACGCACGATCAGCCAGTAGGTGGGCAGTGCCGCATCCCGGCACACCAGCACGACCGCGGCGCGCGCGAGCAGCGTCTGCGCGCACCGGCCGGTCGCGAAGCTGCGCGGGTGCAGGTCCAGCGCGCAGCCCATGTTCAGCAGGTCCCGGGCGTGCGGCCCGGAGACCTCCAGGATGGTGCGGTGCGCGGACACGTCCACCACCGCGCCGTGATCACCGTCGAGCGCCGTGGTCAACGTGTCCGAAATGGACTCGGCGGCGCCTTCCGGTCCGACCAGCAGCCATTCGTCCGGGCCGAGGCCGAGGACCAGCGCGCCTTCGGCGTGCACCACCTCGCCGGGCTGGTTCGGCAGCATCGCGTGGATCGCGGTGCCGATCCGCTCCGCGCCCGACCCCTTCGGGTCGACCCGCAGCGTGATCTGCGCCTTGAACGGCACCTCGGTGATGTGCACGGCGTCGGGCCCGGAACGCGCGGCGAGGGCCTCCGCCCGGGCCGCGAGCGGGGACTCTCCGTAGGGCTCAGCCATCGCGACGCGCTCCTTCCTTGTCGTAGAAGACGGGTTCGGTGACGGTCAGCGGGACCAGCCTGCCGTCGACCGGGCTGTAGACGGTGTCGCCGATGCGGTCCCGCCCGCCCTTCACCAGCGCGAGGCTGAACCCACCGCCGAGCACGGCGCTGCGGTAGCTGGAGGTGACGTGGCCGAGCATCGGCACCGGTGGTGCGGGCAGCACGTCGCTCGCCACCAGCTGCGAACCTTCCGGCAGCACCAGGGATTCGTCCTGCGGTCGCAGGCCGACGAGGTGCTTGCGGTCCGGGCGGGCGTTGTCGGCGCGGGAGAACGAGCGCATGCCGAGGAAGTCGTCCTTCTTCTTCGACACCGCCCAGCCCATGCCGAGGTCGTGCGGGGTGACGGTGCCGTCGGTGTCCTGCCCGACGATCGGGAAGCCCTTCTCGGCCCGCAGCACGTGCATCGTCTCGGTGCCGTACGGGGTGATGTCGAACGGACGACCGGCTTCGTGCAGGGCTTCCCACACCTCGCGGCCGTACCACCAGGGCACGTTGATCTCGAAGGCGAGCTCGCCGGAGAAGCTGATCCGGCAGACTCGCGCCCTCCTGCCCGCGACGACCCCGTCCTGCCAGGACATGAACGGGAACGCGTCGTTGTCCAGCTCCAGCCCGGTGGCCACCCGGGCGAGGACTTCGCGGGACTTCGGCCCGGCGAGGGCGATGGTGGCCCACTGCTCGGTGACCGAGGTCAGGTGCACCCGCAGCTGCGGCCACTCGGTCTGGAGCCATTCCTCCAGCCAGTCCAGCACGCCCGCCGCGCCCCCGGAGGTGGTGGAAATCAGGTAGCGGTGCTCGCCGGTGCGCATCACGGTGCCGTCGTCGAAGACCATGCCGTCGGCGGTGCACATCAGCCCGTACCGGATGCGGCCGACCTTGAGCGTGCTCATCTTGTTGGTGTAGACGAGGTCGAGGAACGCGGCGGCGTCCGGCCCCTGCACGTCGATCTTGCCGAGGGTGGAGACGTCCTGCATGCCGACCCCGGAGCGCACCGCCGCGCACTCGCGCAGCACCGCCGCCGCCATGTCCTCACCGGGCCGCGGGTAGTACCAGGGCCGCTTCCACTGCCCCACGTTCTCGAACGGCGCCCCGCGCTGCACGTGCCAGTCGTGCATCGCGGTGACGCGCACCGGGTCGTAGAGGTCGCCGCGGTCGCGCCCGGCGAGGGCGGCGAACGCGACCGGCGTGTAGGGCGCGCGGAACGTGGTGGTGCGGGACGGTTCCCGCCCGAGCAGCTGCGCGATGATGCCGGTGGTGAGCGTGCCGGAGGTCTTGCCCTGGTCGTGCGCGGTGCCGATGGTGGTGAAGCGCTTGACGTGCTCCACCGAGTCGAGCCCGGCGCCGACGGCCTTGCGGATGTCGGCGACGGTGGCGTCCCGCGCCAGGTCGACGAACTGGTTGGCGCCGCCGGAGTCGGCGGGGCTGGGCAGCAGCCAGGTGGTGCGCCCGGCCAGCACCGGCGGGTTCTTCGCGGTCGGCGGTTCGGGCGCGGTGGCGTCGAATCCGGCGGCCCGCGCGGCGGCTTCGCCCGCTTCGGCGCCGGCCCGCAGGCAGTCACCGGTGGCGAACACCCCGGCGGAGGCGCCCGCGGAGCGGACCGAGCGCAGGTCCTCCTCGGGCACGTAGCCGCCGATCCGCTCGGAGTAGCGCACCCCGCCGCGGCCTTGGGCGTGCAGGTGCACCGCCGGGTTCCAGCCGCCGGAGACCAGCAGCAGGTCGCAGCGCACCACCTGGCGGACGGTCACCGGCTGGTGCTCGTCGGAGCGCAGCCCCACGAGGTGCGCGCTGACGACCCGGTCGACGCCGGAGGTGCCGACGACGGCGGCGTCGGGGCGGATCGTGATGCCGCGTTCCACGCACAGCGAGGCCCAGTAGGTGGGCACCACGTCGCGCACGTCGACGATGGCGGCGATCTCCACCCCGGCGTCGTGCAGGTCGATCGCGGCGGCGTAGGCGCTGTCGTTGGTGGTGAACACGACGGCCCGCTTGCCGGGCAGCACTCCGTAGCGGTGCAGGTAGGTGCGGGCGGAGGCGGCGAGCATGGTGCCGGGCCGGTCGTTGCCGGTGAACACCACGGGCCGTTCGTGCGCCCCGGTGGCGAGCACGGTCTCGCGGGCCCGGATGCGCCAGATGCGCTGGCGGCTGGGCGCGTCGTCGCCGCGGTGCTGCACGGCCACGAAGTAGCCGTCCTCGTAGTGCCCGAACACGGTGGTGCGCGGGAGGGTGCGCACGTCGGGCAGCGAGTCGAGCTCGGCGACGGCGCGGCGCACCCAGTCGGTGCCGGGCTTGCGGTCGAGCTCCTCGCCGTTGCCGAGCAGCGCGCCGCCGAATTCGGTGTCGGCGTCGGCGACGATCACCCGCGCCCCGCTGCGGGCCGCGGTCAGCGCGGCGGCCAGCCCGGCCGGTCCGGCGCCGACGACGAGCACGTCGCAGTGCGCGTGCATCGCGTCGTAGCGGGCCGGGTCGGGTTCGTCCGACAACCGCCCCTGCCCGGGGATCGAGGTCGCTTCCAGGCCGTCGACGAGTTCCACGGTGGTGGCGGTCAGCATCGGTTCCGGGAACGGCTTCTCGATCTGCACCAGGGCGTTCGGGTCCTCCGGCCCGGCGGCCATGATGCCGCGGGGTCGCCCGTACTTGATGCTGGTGGAGATCTGGTGCACGCCGTTGGCCAGCAGCGCGGAGGCGAGGGTGTCGCCTTCGCGGCCTTCGTAGTCCTGCCCGTCGAAGCGGAACCGGACGGGTCGGCGGCGGTCGATGCGCCCTCCGTCGGCGGTCCTGAACTCGTCGTTCACCTGGTCACCGTCCTCGTCGCGCCGTCGGGGTGGATCTCGTTGGTGGTGGTGTCGCGCTGCACGGTGAACCAGCGGCGGCAGCCGGCGTGGTGCGACCAGCGCTCGGTGAACACGCCCTTCGGATTGGCGCGGTAGAACAGGAATCGCGCCCAGTCCTCATCGGACACCGACTGCGGGTCGTCCGGGTAGCGGACGTCGGCTTGGCCGCCGTAGTGGAATTCGGTCTCGTTCCGCGGCCCGCACCACGGGCAGGGGATCAGCAGCATGTGCGGACTCCGTTCAGTGCGCGACGCCTGCGGCGCCGTGCTCGTCGACGAGGGCTCCGGTGGTGAACCGCTCCAAGCTGAAGGGAGCGTTGAGCGGGTGCGGTTCGTCGTGGGCGATGGTGTGCGCGTAGCACCAGCCGACACCGGGCGTGGCCTTGAACCCGCCGGTGCCCCAGCCGCAGTTGACGTACAGGCCGTCGAACGGGGTGCGGCCCATGATCGCGGAGGCGTCGGGGGTGACGTCCACGATCCCGGCCCAGGTGCGCAGCACGTGCGCCCGGGCGAAGATCGGGAACAGTTCGACGGCCGCGGTGAGTTCGCGTTCGATGGTGTGGAACGCGCCGCGCTGCCCGTAGGAGTTGTAGGCGTCGATGCCGGCGCCGAGGACCAGTTCGCCCTTGTGCGCCTGGCTGACGTAGACGTGCACCGCGTTGGACATGACCACCGTGGGGTGCACGGGTTCGAGCAGTTCGGACACGAGCGCCTGCAGTGGGTGGCTCTGGATCGGCAGCCGCAGCCCGAGGGTGTCGGCGAGCACCGAGGTGCTGCCCGCGGCGGCGAGCGCGACCTTGCCGGCCCGGATGTTCCCGCGGGTGGTCTCGACGCCGACGACCCGGTCGCCGACGGTCTCGAATCCGGTGACCTGGCAGTTCTGCACCAGGTCGACGCCCATCCGGTCGAGGGCGCGGGCGAAGCCCCAGGCGACGTGGTCGTGCTTGGCGATCCCGGCCCGCGGCTGCCAGGTGCCGCCGTGCACCGGGTAGCGGAGGTCCTCGGAGGTGTTCAGGATCGGGCAGATCTCCTTGACCTGCGCGGGATCGAGCCATTCGGCGTCGACGCCGTTGAGCTTGTTCGCCTCGACGCGGCGGACGCTGTCGCGCACTTCCTGCAGCGAGTGCGCCAGGTTCAGCACACCGCGCTGGGAGAACAGCAGCGGGTAGTCCAGCGCGTCTTCGAGGCCTTCCCACAACTTCAGCGCGTGCTCGTAGAGCCCGGCGCTCTCGTCCCACAGGTAGTTGGAGCGGATGATCGTGGTGTTGCGGGCCATGTTCCCGCCCGCGAGCCAGCCGCTCTCCAGCACGGCGACGTTGGTGATGCCGTGGTTGACGGCGAGGTAGTAGGCGGTGGCGAGCCCGTGCCCGCCGCCGCCGACGATCACCACGTCGTAGGAGCGTTTCGGGTCCGGGGAGCTCCAGAGCCGATCCGGGTGCTCGGGCAGGTCTGCACCGGGTGTGCGCGGCGACATCAGAGCCCTCCGTTCAGGTTCGGGTACAGCGGGAACTTGCGGGTGAGCGCCTCGACGCGGTCGCGCAGCGCCTCGGTGTCGATGGTGGGTTGGAGTGCTGTGGCGATGATGTCGGCGACTTCGGTGAATTCGGTGGTGGTGAAGCCGCGGGTGGCGAGGGCGGGGGTGCCGATGCGCAGGCCGCT
>NZ_JBEYUS010000134.1:0-5357 GCF_040643635.1 Saccharopolyspora sp. NPDC047091 | reverse complement strand
GGCCTCCAGGAGCCCACCAAGGACAAGTTGCCGGTCAGGGACCTGTTCCCCCGGCGCCTGGCGATGCGCCTGCCTACCCCCGGCTACGTCGACGCCATCCTCGGTGACGCCGCGGTGGACTCCTTCGGCGCGCACGCACACCGGATCTCCGAGCACCTGCCCGGCGTCGGCTACCTGCTCGGCGAAGGGATCTCCCGCGCTCGCCGCGTCCGTGCCGGATGGGTCGATGACCGCGATATCCACGCCCTGGTCCAGCACGTCAAGGCGTGCCGCACGGTGGTCGACCTCGCCGCGCACCGCCGCACCACCGAGGCCGGCGCCGACGAATCCGCAGCATGACCGCGAACCCGGCGGGTTCATCGGCGCTGACCAACCCGCGTTGCTGCCCACCGCCCGCGCCGATGTGCCCGGCGGAACCGGGGTCCAGGGGGCGGGCCCCCTGGTACCAACCAACCCCTACCCGCGTGTCGCTCCACACGAGACGATCGACATCGGGCAAGATCACCCCACGGACGCAAGAAGGGCCCAGTGCTACCAACACCGGGCCCTTCGGCACCAGCGTCCGCCGAGACTCTCACATCGAGGCGTAGCCAATGCCGTTGCACACCAGCGTAACCGACCACCAGGCCGCCGCGTCCAGCCGCCGCGCCGGTGATCACCCGTCCAGCTCTCCGCTGAGCACTCCGACCGCGCCCGCGCGCGCCCGGGCCGGGGCCGCCGCTGGGGTGGCGCCAGCCGGGGCCCCAGCGAGCGAGTCCCGGCCCGCCGTCGCCGCTTGCGGCGACGGCCTCGGTACCACTGCGAAAAGTGCGGCCACCGCAGGTCAGAGCCCTGATGAGAAGCGGGTGCAGTACCGCGCCGAGCGTTACCGGGCCCGGTCCTGGCTCTCTACGGTGTCGAACCTCGCTCGGGTGCGCGACTGCGGCCGGGCGTCGATCTCGGGTGGCGGAGACGTCGGGCTGCGCCTGGGCGCCGGGTCCGCGGGCTACTCCGGGCTCGCCCACTGCGGTTCGTGCTGGGCCTGCCCGGTGTGCAGCGCCAAGATCGCCGCGCAGCGCACCCGGGAGGTCGAGCACCTGCTGAAGTGGAACGCCGACCGCGGTGGCTCCGTGGCGCTGGCGACGTTCACCCTCAGCCACCAGCGCGCCGACAAGCTCAAGGACCTCCGCCGCTCCCTGAGCACCGCCTGGCGGCACATGACCCAATCCCGGGCCTGGAAGGCCACCCGCGCGGAACTGGGCCTGGACGGCTACGTCAGGGCCCTGGAATGCACCTTCACCGACAACGGGTGGCACCTGCACGCGCACGTCCTGCTGCTGTTCGACGGCCCGGTGAGCTCCGAGGTCATCGAGACCTGGACGGACCAGCTCTTCGGCCTGTGGTCGGACGGGCTGGCCAAGACCGGCGCCACCGCCAGCCGCGCCCGCGGCGTGGACGTCCGCCTCGGCACCGGTGCCCTGGATGGCCTGGGCAAGTACCTCTCGAAGCTGACCTACGAGCACACCGGCGGCCGGTACAAGCGCGGCCGTACCACCGAGGCCGGCGCCCGCTCCCGCACGCCGTTCGAGCTCCTGGACGACGCCGTGGCGACCGGGCTCGCCGAGGACTGGGCCGCCTGGTTCGAGTGGGAGCAGGGTTCCAAGGGCATGCAGCAACTCGTGTGGTCGAACGGGCTCAAGGACCGGTGCGGCGTCGACGACCTCGATGACCAGGAGATCGCCGAGCAGGAGATCGAAGGTGAGGACCTGGTGCTCATCGAGGCCGAGTCCTGGCGGCGCCTGTACTGGCAGGCCGCGGACCTGCTCACCGTCGCCGAAACCTGGGGCGCGAAGTCCGCGCTCACCTGGCTCGACCGGCACGGCTACAGCTGGAAGTGGCACCCCAACTACCAAGGTCAACTTTAGCCCGCACTGAACCTTCAGAGCAGGTCAAACTGTATGGCGCTAGCCATACCTTAGTGCAGCGCTCGGTTCCTTCCCGCTCATCAGCTCGCCTCATATACTCCGGGCCGCTGCCCGGAGATATCGGGCGGTGACCTGCAAAGGGCCCCCCGGTGACCGCTACCGGGGGGCCCTTCACGTCGTTCTGTCCTATCGGGACAGAGGCACGGTGAACGTGCTCGACATCCTGTCGCCTGCGCCCACCATGGTTGCGGTCTCCAGCGGCGTCCCGTCGGCCCGCTTCGTCACGCGGTGGGTGACGAGCACCGGCACGCCCGGCGGCAGTTCCAGGGCATCCGCCTCGTCCGGGTCCGGCATCCGCGTCGAGATCCGTTCGGTCACGGTGGTCGGCTCTTCGCCGCCGTCCTTCATCAGCGTGAACAGGTCGGTGCGCAGCTCGGCGTCCGTGGCGACGTCCGCCAGGCCGACGCCGGCCGAATCGCTCACGACTCCCACCACGCTTTCCGGGATCCACTGCTCGACCACCTGGGCCACGACTCCTTCCTTGGACTGGTGGCGGACGCGGTGCAGCACCCGCCAGGTGTCGCCGCCGCCGAGCTCCAGCCGCGCGCGGATCTCACGGTCCGGGCTGACCCATTCGGCCGTGATCACCATGTCGTGTCGTGCGCCGCCCTGCGCCTGGTCCGCCCACACCGCGGCGGCCTTCCCGGGCTCGTAGGCCAGTGCGACGGTGGAGGTCTGCCGAACGACCGTGCCGATGCCGCGTCGCGGCGTCACCAGGCCCTCGTTCGCCAGCCGGGCAACGGCGTCCCGCACGGTGTCGCGCGCGACGTCGAACTCGTCCATCAGCTCGATGATCGACGGGATCGTCGACCCCGGGGGGTAGGTGCCATCGGCGATCCGCTGCCTGAGCGTGTTGCCGATGACCTGGTGCAATGTGGCCATCCTTGATCAACTCCTTTGAAGGTGTAGACGTTTCCTGAACCCCATGCTAGCGTGGGCCGCAAGACGCAAACGTCTACACGTTTCCCCGGAAACGTCTACACCTTCATCCCAAACGTCTACACCTTAGGGGAGCACCATGCGGAACCTGCCGATCGACTCCACGGCCATCGAGTTCATCAGCACCGGGAAGGTCATTCCGAAGCCGCAGTACGTCGACATGGGCAACGGCGAGAAGAAGCCGGACCGCAACCGCCAGGCCACCGACACGGTCACCGGCGAGCTGTTGTGGGCGGTGGACTGCATCGACACCGCCGACGATGACGAGTCGCGCCGAGCCGAGACCATTGCGGTGACGGTCTCGTCGAACACCCGGCCCGAGGTCGCGAAGTTCCGCCCGGTGCAGTTCACCGGCTTGGTCGCGAACGTGTACCTCCCGCGCGGCTCGAAGTACCCGGCCTTCACCTTCCGGGCGACCGGTGTCGTGTCCGGTTCCGCGTCCGCCCCCGCTCCGAAGTCCACGAAGGCCGCTGAGGCGGCCTGATCCGAGCGGTGCGAGAGGTCCGGGTCGGCCCGTCCCCCCGAATCCGGCTCGGACCTCTCCCGCGTAGCGAAATGCGATTCGTCCAGAAGCGAAACCGATTAGCACGAATTGTGAGGAGAATTAGCGGAATGGCAAAGAACAAGGTCACCAATTTCAAGTCCAAAAAGGACAGAAAAGCCGCCAGGAAGGGAGTGATTCGCGGAACCGTTTCGAATGCAATTGCCGATGCGAAAGTCGATTCTCAGGAACGCATCGCGTTCTACCGGCGACTCCGTGAGATGAAATTGCGTCGCCGTGAAATCGCCCGGCAGATGCAGAATCTGTCCGAATTGGTCACCGAATTGCAGATGGTGGTCCGAACCGAGGTGAGCCGGAAGCCGCATGATCCGATCCAGGCCGAGGACTTCGCCTCGCTGGCGAACACGGCCCGCGCGAAGTCGCAGGGAGTGGCCGACGACTACCACCGGCTGTCCCGGCAGAAGATCTACTACGGCGAAAGGATGGCGGCCTGATGAGTGCAATTGCCGAAGTGGTCGACGAGATCGATACGAAGATCGAGAACGTCCGTCGTTCGATTCGTTCCGCGATTTCTGAGGGGGACGTCCTCGTCGGGAACAACTGGTTGGGCGCGTCGATGACGCTGGAGCAGTACCAACGGGTGCTCGACAACGTGACCGCCTCCGCGCTGAGCGTCGACACCTCGATCAGAAAGATTCGTGAGCAGCAGCGCTGATCACGCCTCATACCGGATACGAGCACCACCGGGAGGACGGGATTCCTCTCCCGTCCTCCCCTTTTTTTGCCCAAATTCAGGGAGATTCCACAATGGCCACTAAGGACACCAACCGCACTCCCGCTAGAGCCGCCGCGTCTTGGGCCGTGCACCACCCGCGCACCACCCTGTCCACTCCGGCCGCTGGCGCCCTGGTGCTGCTGGCCGGCCTCCAGCTCTGCGGCTGGATCATCGGCATCGGCGTCCTGGTCGGCGTCACCTGGCGCCTCCTCGACCAACCCACCTTCGACGCCTTCGCCTGGCGGTTTGCCCGTGCCTGGTACGTCCGGTGGTGGTCCTACCAGCGGAAGTGGGACCGGATCGCGACCAGGTGCGGCTTGGCCCTCCAGGACCCGTTCGACGGCACCCGGCACCTGCCCCGCATCCGCCGGGTCCGCTCCACGCTGTGCTGGGACTCCCTGGAGCTGCGCCTGCCCGAAGGCCAAGAGCTCTCCGACATCGCGGACGCCTCCGAGCGCTTGCGCAGTGCCTACCGGGTCGACCGCGTCGCCGTCCGGGAGATCACCCCCGGCCGCGTCTCCTTGGACTTCCAGCGCCGCGAGCCCTTCCACACCATGCCCGTCCCCGCGGCTGCCATGCCGCGCACCGCCGCCGAGGTTGACCTCCGCTGCGTCCCGGTCGGCCGCGACGAGTTCGGCAAGCCCTGGACGCTCTCCCTGCTCGACAGCCACCTCGCCTACGCGGGTGCGACTGGCGCCGGGAAGTCCTCGGTGCCCTGGAACGTCTTCCGCTCGATCGCGCCGCTGATCGCGGACGGCTCGGTCCGGCTGCACGTGATCGACCCCAAGGGCATCGAAATGACGGCCGCGCGCGAGATCTACACCTCGTATGCCGTCACCGACGAGGAGAACGTGGCCCTGGTCCAGGCCCTGAGAAAGTCCATGATGGACCGCAAGAAGGACCTCCAGGACCAGGGCATTCGCAAGGTTGTGATCTCCCCGAACAACCCGCTTGACCTGCTGTACTGCGACGAGTTCGCCGCGCCGTTCGCCTACGCCCCTCGCAAGTTGCAGGACCAGTTCGAAGAAGCGCTCGGCCTCGTGCTGACGCAGGGAAGGGCGTTCGGAACCTTCTGCTTCGGTGGCCTCCAGGAGCCCACCAAGGACAAGTTGCCGGTCAGGGACCTGTTCCCCCGGCGCCTGGCGATGCGCCTGCCTACCCCCGGCTACGTCGACGC
>NZ_JBEYUS010000133.1:0-5566 GCF_040643635.1 Saccharopolyspora sp. NPDC047091 | reverse complement strand
ACCCTCGGGGAGATCGACGGTGATCTCGCCGCCGCGCTGAACTCCGCGATGTCCGGCTGGCAGGGCGCCGCCGCCGACAACGCCCACGGCGGCATCCGCCCGCTGGGCGAGTGGGCCGTGCAGGCGCAGCAGGCCGCCGAGCTGATGCGGGACCGCACCGAGCAGCAGGCCGCGTTCGTCGGCAAGGCCCGCGCCGACATGCCGCAGCCGCAGCCGCTGACCACCGAGGACCCGGGCACCGCGATCACCGGCCTGGTGCACCTGTTCGGCGGGCAGACCGACTACGAGGTGCAGGAGTCCCGCCGGGACGCCGCCGAGCAGCGCGCGTTCGAGGTGATGCGCACCTACGAGTCCTCGACCCGGGCCAACACGACGTCGCTGGCTTCCTTCGCACCGCCGCCGCAGGTGGTCGTGGACGCCCACGTCCCCCCGCCGGGCGCGGCGAAGGGCCTGCAGCAGCCGAACATCACGATCAGCTGGGCGGGCGCGCCGGTGCCCGCGCCGCGCGGCGGTGCCGGTTCGCCGACCGGACCGGGCGGCGCCCGCAGGCAGCAGGCGCGCGGTTCGGCGGGCCGCGACGGGGAACGCGGCCGCGGCACGACCGGTTCCGGTGGGGGCCGGACCCGGCGCCGCGACGACGACCCGGTGGACCGTTCGGTGACCGAGCAGGTCGGCGGCGGCAACGGCTTCTTCGACGCACCGCAGACCCTGTCCCGCCCGGTCATCGGCGGAGATCCCGGTTGATGATCGGCGGTTCCGCCCTGGCGGGGGCAGGCCCGGTCCGGCTGTCCGCGCTGGAGTTCGACGTGCTCGCCGAGCACTTGGGGCTGGACACGCTGCCGCTGGTGCTGCGGGTCCCGTCGCCGGGGCGCACCTGGAGCGAGCGGGCGGAGCTGGCGGATTCGGCCTGGCGGTCGATGGGCGCCAAGCAGCTCGGCGACCGGCGGCGGCTGGATCCGGCGCTGGACCGGATGCTGCGGCTGCTCGCCCATCCCGAGTCCGAAGTGGACGGGAGGACCTGGTTCGACCGCAGCGTCCGGGTGCTCGCCGCCTCCGGCGTGCCGGACGGCAGCGGGGCGGACGCGGTGCTGGTGGTCAAGAACGAGGACGCGCTGACGCTGCGTCCGGTCTCGGCCACCGGGCTGGTGCGCGAGGCGACCTCGGTGCTGCCCGCGCTCGGCGCCGGGCCGGGCCGGTCGGTGACGGTGCGCAGCGCCGACCTGGACGAAGCCGCGAGCGCGACCGCCGGGAACGCCGAAGCCCTGGAGGGCGAGCTGGTGCGCCGCGGGGTGCGCGGCGACGACGCGGAGATGCTCACCTCGATGGTCCGCGAAGCCGGGGCGCGCGGGCAGTTCGGCGCCGCCGCGCGTGACCGGCTGGGGCGCCGGGTGCGGGCGCCGCGGGTCGTCGGGTTCTTCGACACCCCGCACGGCCGGTACGCGCAGCTGCGCCGGGACTCGCCGTCCGGTGATTCGTGGAGCACCGTCGCGCCCGCCGACGGCCGCCGCTTGATCGCCCACGTCGACGAGCTGCTCACCGAGCTGGCCCGCTGACGCGGACGGGCCGCCCGTCCGGAGTGGACGAGCGGCCCGCGGTCACCTGCTCGGTGCGATCAGGCGATGGGTTCTTCGATGCGGTCGCGCACCTCGGGGGCCGCGGAGCGCTTCGCGTCCGCCGCCTCGTCGTCGGGCTGCGTCTGCGAGTCCCGCTCGGCCTCGACGCGGGCGGTGTACACCTCGATCTCGCGGGCGATGCGCTCCTCGTCCCAGCCGAGCACCTCGGCCATCAGCCGCGCCACCGGCTCCGCCGACTCCACCCCGCGGTGCGGGTACTCGATGGAGATGCGGGTGCGCCGGGTCAGCACGTCCTCCAGGTGCAGCGCGCCCTCGTGGGTGCACGCGTACGCCACCTCGGCCAGCAGGTAGGCCGAAGCACCGGGGACGGGCTTGAGCAGCTCCGGCCGGTCCGCGGTGGGCGCGAGGACCTCGTGGACCTGCGAGCCGTAGCGGTCCAGCAGGTGCCGGATCCGGTACGGGTGCACGCCGTGCGCGGACGCGATCTGGTCGGCCTGGTTCACCAGCGCGTGGTAACCGTCGGCGCCGAGCAGCGGCACCCGGTCGGTGATGGAGGACGCGACCCGGCCGGACAGGTCCGGCGCCACCGCGTCCACCGCGTCGGCGGCCATCACCCGGTAGGTCGTGTACTTGCCACCGGCGATGGCGACCAGGCCGGGGGCGACGCGGGCGACCGCGTGCTCCCGGGACAGCTTGGAGCTCTCGTCGCTCTCCCCCGCCAGCAGCGGGCGCAGCCCCGCGTACACGCCCTCGATGTCGGCGTGCGTCAGCGGCGTGGCCAGCACCGTGTTGACGTGCTCCAGGATGTAGTCGATGTCCTTCTTCGTCGCCGCCGGGTGCGCGAGGTCCAGGTTCCAGTCGGTGTCGGTGGTGCCCACGATCCAGTGGCCGCCCCACGGCACGACGAACAGCACGGACTTCTCGGTGCGCAGGATCATCCCGACCTCGGAGACGATGCGGTCCCGCGGGACGACGATGTGCACGCCCTTGCTGGCGCGGACCCGGAACTGCCCGCGGCTGCCGGACAGGCGCTGCAGCTCGTCGGTCCACACCCCGGTCGCGTTGATCACGGTCTGCGCGCGGACCTCGGTCTCGGCGCCGGTCTCCACGTCGCGCAGCCGCACGCCCGCGACCCGGTCGGCCTCCCGCAGGAACCCGGTGACCTGGGTGGACGTCGCGACGACGGCGCCGTAGCGGGCCGCGGTGCGGGCGACGGTCATGGTGTGGCGCGCGTCGTCGGACTGCGCGTCGTAGTAGCGGATGCCGCCGATCAGCGCGTTCCGCTTGAGCGCGGGCACCATCCGCAGCGCACCGGCCCGGGACAGGTGCTTCTGCCCGGGAACCGAGCGGGCGCCGCCCATCGTGTCGTACATCAGCAGCCCGGCCGCGGTGTACGGCCGCTCCCACACGCGGTGGCTGAGCGGGTAGAGGAACGGCACCGGCTTCACCAGGTGCGGCGCGAGGCGGGTCAGCATCAGCTCCCGCTCCCGCAGGGCCTCGCGGACCAGGGAGAACTCCAGCTGCTCCAGGTAGCGCAGGCCACCGTGGAAGAGCTTGCTGGAGCGGCTCGACGTGCCGGCGGCGAGGTCTCGCGCCTCCACGAGGGCGACCCGCAGCCCGCGGGTGGCCGCGTCGAGCGCGGCTCCGGCGCCGGTGACGCCGCCGCCGATCACGACGACGTCGAACTCCTCCGAGCCCAGCCTGTTCCAGTTGCGTTCGCGGTCGCCCGGCCCCAGCCTGCCCTGCGCCTCCTCCGAAGCCCGGGTGGCATCGGTGGCACCGGTCGTCGCGGTCGTTCTCTCGTCGTGGGACACCTGGCGTCCTCCTCGCTCGAATCCCGATCACCGCCGACCCGCACCTCGCCGGCGCGTTCCGCGGTGGTCATCATGCCCGGCCTGCGCCTTGCACGCCTGCCGCGCCGTTGCTGCTCTGACCTGCCGTGGCGAGGTCCTTCTTGGCCTGTTCCGACTGGATCTCACCGGTGCGCCGGACCGTCGCACCGCGCTCGACGAGGACCTCGATCTCGGCGTCCGACGTGGCGGAGTCGACGATCACCATGTCGAAGTCCTCGGCCGGCGCGACCGCGTGCAGCGCGCGCCTGCGGAACTTCGTGTGGTCCACGTAGAGCACCCGGCGGCTGGCCGCGGCCAGCATCGCCTTCTTGATCTGCACCATCTCCTGCTGCGGGTAGCAGCAGATGCCGCCGGTCACCGCGGAGACGGACATGATCGCCAGGTCCACCCGCAGGCCCCGCAGCGCGTCCAGCGCCATGCCGCCGACGAACGCGTCGGCCCACGGCAGGTAGTCGCCGCCGATGGAGATCAGGTGCACGCCCTGCTGCCCGGCGAGCTCGCCGAACACCCCGCGGTGGTTGGTCACCACGGTCAGCGGCGCGCGCTCCGGCAGCCGCCGAGCCAGGTAGACCCCGGTGGTGGAGTCGTCGAGCACCAGCGCCTGGCCGGGTTCGACCAGTTCGGCGGCGGCGCTCGCGAGTTCGTCCTTCTCCGCCTCGTTCTGCTGCATCCGGTATTCCGAGGCCGCCTCGTAGAGCAGCGAGGAGGCCGCGGAGACGTAACCGCGGTTGCGGTGCACGAGGCCCTGCGACTCCAGGTCGGCCAGGTCCCGGTACACGGTCATGGCGCTGGCGCCGACCGTCGAGACCAGGTCGTCGATGCGCAGCGAACCTTCCGCCATCACCAGCTCGGTGATCTTGCGCCGCCGGTCCTGCTGCTTGCCGGACGGGCGCCGACCCGACGTAGCGGACATCGTCGTCCCCCTCACCGCCACATCCCCTGCGGGGACTTCCACCATTGGGTGCCCATCCTCCTAGCCGAACCCCTGCCCGCCGGTCGTGCCTCGCCGCACGAACCTCGACCACAGCGAGTTCACCGTACATCGCGATAAAAACACCATCGCATAGCTATTGCAATGTTTGTTTTCACATGCCTAATGTGACCGTGTTCTTCGGTGCGTCCGGCCACCGAAGCGGCTCCAACGGAGGAGATCGACGTGCCCGTGCTCGCGACACCCGCGGCCGCCCTTCGGCCCGCAGGCCCGCGAGACGACGCCCGACGCGCTCACCGGAGGCGGACCAGCGCGGCGTGCCACCGGCACCACCCGCCCAGCCGGACCCGCAACGCACACCCGACCGCGCCGATGGCGCCGCGACGAGGGGACCTGGGACATGAGTCTGGGTGAGATCTTCCTCTGGGAATTGATGGGCACGGCCGTGCTGACCCTGATGGGGTGCGGCGTCGTCGCCAACGTGACACTGCGCAAGGCGCTCGGCAACAACGGCGGCTGGCTGCTGGTGAACTTCGGCTGGGGCTTCGCCGTGTTCGCGGGCGCCAGCATCGCCGAACCCACCGGGGCGCACATCAACCCCGCCGTCACCCTCGGCCTCGCCGTGGACGGCCAGGTGCCGTGGAGCCAGGTGCCCGTCTACATCGTCGCCCAGATCATCGGCGGCACGCTCGGCGCGGCGCTGTGCTGGGCGGCCTACAAGCTGCAGTTCGACACCCACGACGACCCGGCGGGCACCCTCGGGATCTTCAGCACCGCCCCCACCGTGCGCAACGCGCCGTGGAACCTGGTCACCGAGATCATCGGCACCTTCGTGCTGGTGCTGTGGATCATCCAGACGCCCGGCTCCGGCCGCGGCGACGACGGCGCCTTCAGCTTCGGCAACGACGCGCTCGGCTACGCCGCCGTCGCGTTCATCGTCATCGGCATCGGCGCCTCCCTCGGCGGGCCCACCGGGTACGCCATCAACCCGGCCCGCGACCTCGGACCGCGCATCGCCTACGCGCTGCTGCCGATCCGCGGCAAGGGCTCCGCGGACTGGGGCTACTCGTGGATCCCCGTCGCCGGGCCGATCATCGGCGGAATGCTCGCGGGCGCGGTCGCCCTGGTGCTGCCCGCCACCTGAGCCGCGGTCACGTCCCCCGCGGTGGGGGGCCCCCGCCCGCGGCCCCCCCCCCCCGGTCCGCCGT
>NZ_JBEYUS010000132.1:0-6377 GCF_040643635.1 Saccharopolyspora sp. NPDC047091 | reverse complement strand
CCGCGAAGCTCCTCGACACGACACTGTAAACTCAGTTTGCGTAGCGCTCGGGTGGCGGAACCTCAGCGTTCTCCTCGCTGCGGGATCGTTTTCACCGGTGGCTCCGCCACAGGCGAAAACGCTGTCCTCGCGAGGAGAACGCTGAGAACCCGCGGGTGGTCTTGTTGAGCGGGTGGGCGGCGGCTCAGCGGCTTCGCCGCTGACAGGAAACAGCCAAGATTCGCGATGCGGGTTCGAAGGCGGGCCGTGGGGTTCCGCCGCCTCAGTGCTGCGCGGCGCGAGTCGAAGTACCGGCAGGGGCATCGGACGCACGACGGCCCGCCATCCCACGGGATGGCGGGCCGTCGGTGTTCGGGAGCCGTCAGTCGCGGACGGTCGGCGGCGTCTGCGCGAGCTGCTGGTCCAGCAGCGCCTTGAACGCGGTCTGCGCGGCCGCCTTGTCCGGCGCGTTCACGTCCACGATGATCGCCCAGCCGTGCGCCACGTACGCGGTGCGGAACACGCCGCCGCCGGTCGTCATGACCTCCACGCCCCGGTACGACAGGTCGTCGTCCGCGGCGAGGCCCTGCTGGTCGTCCAGGTAGGCCTCCGCCACCGACTGCGCCGCCGTCTGGTCCGGCATCCGCACCGCGATCAGCACCGAGGTGGCGGCGCCGTCGCTGCGGCTGAAGAACCCGTCGATCAGCCCGCCCTGCAGCGCGGCGGCGCGCACCGGGTCGCGCAGCACGCCGGACTTGGGGCTGTTCTCCAGCGCCGGGCGGTCCAGCGGGCCGTTGTACGGGTGCGGCTCGCCCGGCGGCACGGCCACCAGCACCTCGGGGGTGGCGGCGGGCGCGGGCTTCGGCGCGGGCGGTTCCGGCAGCGGCTCGCTGGTCGGCACCGGCGGTGCCTGCTGCTGGGTGGGCTGCGACGGGCCCGCCTCATCGCTGCCGGAGGTGAAGTAGAAGACGGCGGCGACGATGACGCCCACCAGCAGCACCGCGCCGAGCGCGATCCCGGCGATGGCCTTGCCCTTCGACGCGCCGTCGCCGACCTCGAAGACCTCCGGGCCCTGGCGCATCCAGCTGGTGTCGCCGTGCTCCGGCGTCGACGGCTGCTCCGGCTCGCCCCACGGGGAGGCCTGCTCGCCGGTGTTCCAGCCGGGCTGCTGGTTCCAGCCGGACTGCTGCTGGCCCGCCCACGGCTGCTGCCGGCCGACGTTGACGACCTGGGTGCTCTCCGACTGCTGCGCCATCGGGTTCGGCACGACCTGCGTGGACTCGTTCGACGGCTGCGGCTGCTGGGGCTGCTGCTGGGCGGCCTGCGCGCCTTGCGCCGCCGCGGCGCCCCAGTTGAACGCCGGCGGGAACGGGCTCTGCTGACCACTTTGCGGGGTCCCCTGTTGGGGGAAGCCGCCGGAGGGCGTGCCGGGCTGCTGCTGCGGGAAGTCGCCGGATGCAGGTCCGGATTGTCCGCCCTGCGACCTGCCGATCAGCGCGTCCCGCCGGGAGCGGTACTCCTCGGCGGAGATCCTGCCTGCCGCGAGTTCGGCGTCGAGGTTGTGCAGCTCGTCTTGCCAGGTCACCGATGCGCCCTTTCCGGTTTTCACGAGTCGCTGCCGATGTGCGATCGATCGTCATTTTGCACCCCGGGAAGCGCGCGCGATGCACCGGCCGGATAACGATCCGCCCGGTGTGAGCAACTGCGCGCGGCCTCGCTCGTCGAAACGCGCGTCGAGATCGCGGTGCCACCGGATACGCTACTCGGCGTCGTGGCTGGGCTCGACGGTGACATCGCGGGGGTGAAACGGATGGGCACGCAGCGTGTCGATCACGCCCATCCCGAGCGGTTCGCCGAGCCCTCGCACGGTTTCGCGTGGATTCGCATGATCGGCGCGCTGCTGGTGATCTACGGGCACAGTTCGCCGCTGGTCGGAACGGGAGAACTGTTCCCGCCGGAATGGCCGGTGCAGCCCGACGAAGGCGTCCTCATGGGTTTCTTCGCGATGAGCGGATTCCAGATCACCGAGAGCTGGGTGCGCGATCCGCACCCGGTCCGGTTCGCCGCGAAGCGCGTCCTGCGGTTGTGGCCGCCGATGCTCACGGTGACCCTCGGCATGGCGCTGATCGTCGGTCCGCTGGTGACGACGCTGCCCGCGCGGGAGTACTTCGCCGCGCACGAGACCTGGGGCTACGTCGTCAACAACGCCGGGATGCTGACGCTGCAGCACACCCTGCCCGGCGTGTTCACCGCGAACCCGTGGCCGGACGCGGTGAACGGTTCGCTGTGGACGTTGCCGATGGAGCTGCTCGCCTACGGCGGGCTGTACGTCCTGCTGCTGCTCGGCGCGGCGAAGCAGCGGTGGCGGTGGCTGGCGGTCGCGGCGCTGATCGCGCTGGTGGTGTGGGACCGGCACCTGGAGCAGATCCCCGGCGCGGAGTCGGGCGGTGCCCTGCTGAGCGTCCCGGTCGAGTCGCTGGTGGCGTTCCTGGTGGCCTTCGCGCTGGGCGTGGTGCTGAACCTCTACCGCATCCCGCTGTCGGTGACGGCCGCGGTCGCGGGCCTGGTGGTGCTGGCGGCGATGCCGAACAGCATCGCCGCGTCGTTCCTGATGACGTTCGTGGCGAGCTACGCGGTGGTGGTGGCGGGGCACTTCTGGCCCGCGCGGCTGACGGTGCCGGGCTGGTTCGTCAACGGCAGCTACGGCGTCTACGTGTGGGGCTTCCCGGTGCAGCAGCTGCTGGCGATGGCGGGGATCGCGAACCAGTACGTGATGCTGCTGTGCGCCGCGCCGATCGCGTACGTGCTGGGCACGGCGTCCTGGGTGTTCGTCGAGGACCCGACGATGAAGCTGCGCCGCTACGTGGCCCCGGACCGGCCGGCCCGCGCCGCCGAGCAGCGCCCGCAGGACGGCGGTCGTGCGGAGGACGACGACCGCTGGGCGGACGAGGACGACTGGGACGACTACTGGGCGGACCGGGAGGACTGGTCGGACGAGGACGACGACGACCGCGACGGCAGGGGCGACCGCGACGGCCACGAGCGCTGGGATGACCGGGACGGCCACGAGCGCCGGGATGACCGCGAGCGCTGGGATGACCGGGACGGCCACGAGCGCTGGGATGACCGCGAGCGCTGGGATGACCGCGAGCGCTGGGATGACCGCGAGCGCTGGGATGACCGCGAGCGCTGGGATGACCGCGAGCGCCGGGACGACCGGGACGACCGGGAGCGCTGGGGCGCGCACGGCGAACGGTACGGCCGCGACGACCGCGAGGGCGGCCACCGAGCGCGCGGGGACGACCGCGACGACCGGGACCCCGCGGATCGGGACGGCCGCGCCGCGCTCACCGCCGCCCACCAGGCCCACGCCGAGCGCGGCGACCGGGACGACTTCGCGCCCCGGACCCAGCGGGCCGCCGTGCCGGTCCACCGATCGGAGCAGCCGCGGCACCGCGCCGACCCGCTGACCCAGCGCGCCGAATCCGTCCGACCCGACCCCGCCAGACCCGACCCCGGCCGCCCCGGCCCGGCTCGGCAGGAACCCGCCAGGCCCGAACCAGGCAGGCAGGAACCCGGTAGGCAGGAACCCGGCCGACCAGAACCAGTCCGGCAGGAACCCGCCAGGCCCGAACCGGTTCGGCCGGAATCCGGCTCACCTGAACCCGCCAGGCCCGACCCGGCCGCGCGCGCGGAACCGACCTCCCGCGCCGATCCGACCTCCCGCGCCGAGGCGACCCAGCGCGCCGAGCCGATCCGGAGCCCGGAACCGGCCCGGCACGTCGAGCAGCCCCGGCGCTCCGACTCCACCCAGCGGGTCGACCCCACCCAGCGGGTCGATCCGGCCCAGCACGCCGACTCGACCCGGCGGGTGGACCTGTCCCGGCGCTCCGAACCGCCCCGGCCATCCGAGGCCGACCACCCCACGCACCGCACCGAACGCCCCGCCGAGCTCCGCCCCCGCGCGGACCCGGAGCCGGCCCGCGCCGCGCCCCCGGTCTCCTGGCCGGGCGGCGAGCAGCAGGCCGAGCCCACCACCTCGCGCGGCTTCACCGGCGACCTCGCCGATCCGGCCTCCGCCGAACCGCACCGACGCAGGCGCGCCGCTCCGCCGCCCGCGGTGGAGGAGACCCGCCCGCTGGGCCGCTTCCCCCCGTCGCAGTCCTGACCGGCCGGTGTGACCTGCGCCGACCGGACTGGCGATCAGTCGAACGCGCGTTCTACGGTGTTGCTGCGTTCAGGGGAGGGGAGTCCCCGCGACGCACCCGCGCCCCGCGCCCGTCACCCCGGGCGCGGGGCGCTCCACATCGGGGACCACCGCTGATCCCGCGCGTAGCATCGGAGCCATGGGACTGTTCTTCGGCGACCGGACCCGCATGATCGGTCCGGACGAGGCGTTGCCCGGGCGTTCCACCCCGCTGCCGGTGCCGGAACGGCACGCGGTGTTCGGCGATCGCACGATCGTGCCGCCGTTCCCGCAGGACACCGAGTCGCTGGTCGTGGGCATGGGCTGCTTCTGGGGCGCGGAACGGGTCTTCTGGCGCACGGACGGGGTGTGGACGACGGCGGTCGGCTACGCGGGCGGCTACACGCCGAACCCGACCTACGAGGAGGTGTGCAGCGGTCTGACCGGGCACACCGAGGCGGTGCTGGTCGTGTTCGACCCGGCGGTGCTGGACCTGGCGGGGGTGCTGAAGGTCTTCTGGGAGGGCCACGACCCGACGCAGGGCCTGCGGCAGGGCAACGACCGCGGCAGCCAGTACCGCTCGGCGGTCTACTACGCGGATGACGAGCAGCGCGCCGTCGTCGAGCGGACCCGCGACGCCTACCAGGCGGCGTTGACCGCGGCGGGCCGCGGCTCGATCACCACCGAGGTGGCGCCGCTGGGCGAGTTCTACTACGCCGAGGGCTACCACCAGCAGTACCTGTCCGAGGCGAAGAACCCGAACGGCTACTGCGGCATCGGTGGCACCGGGGTGTCCTGCCCTGTCGGGCTCGTCACGGAGTGATCGCGGCCGGTCGCCCGGCGTGGCAAGATCCACTCGGTTCGGCCGGGGCGATCCCGGGTGAACCGCGATCGGAATTTTCCCGCGATTCCGTTCAATTAACAGAATTCCCGGACGGTCGCCCAGTGCGTCACCGGGAGCGCCGAATTCCGTTGAACGGAATTCGACGCACCGCGGCCCGGCGTGTTAGTGGCACGCCGGGCCGCGGCACCGGGGGACATTCTAGATCATGTAATCAGCCGAAGTTCACGTCGGCGCAGGAGTAGAACGCGTTCGCGGTGTCCGCGATGTCCCACACGCCGACGATGACGTGCCTGCCGGACTTGCCCTCCGGCATCTTCCCGTCGTGGGTGTAGGTGTTCGGCGGCTGGGCGCCGCCGTAGTCCACGTCGACGAACGGCGCGGGCTCGAGCTGGTCGCGGCTGATCGGCTGGTTCGGGTCCCAGCCGTCCTTCGTGACGAAGTAGCGGAACGAGCTGGTGGAGTGCGCGGCCGTGATCTTCCACTGGAACTGGAAGTCCTGACCAGCGGCGACGTCCGTGGTAGGCCACTGGCCACCGCGCGGGTCGTCGAGTTCGGAGAACTGCGCCACGCCTGCGGAGCAGATGCTGCCGTCCTGCGGGCCGGCTTCGGGGAAGCCCTTCGGCCCTTCGGCGCTCTGCGGTTCCCACTGGATGGCTCCGCAGTCGTTCAGCGTCCCGTTCGAGCAGGCCTCCTGGCGGCTCGCGGGGCTCTGGACGAATCCGTGCCCGGTCGCCACTCCGGATGTGAAAACCGGTAATGCCAATCCGGCGATGCTGACCGCGGCGATACCGATCGTGCTTTTCACACTTTTCTTGAGCATGGGGGAGTGCTCCTTTCTGAATCGGTGTCGCAAAATTACGTGTCACTCTTCTGGCTTAATAGCTCCGTTCCGGGCAACATGAGATTGGCAGACCCGCCGCTATTGGTCCAGACCTTGAGCCCGATTGGTCTAGCCCATGATCACCGTCGGCTTGCGGGGGACTGCCGCCGTGCGGACCATCCCGGCATGGCAGACAACGTCTATCGCGTCACCGAGATCGTCGGATCGTCCGAGCAGGGCGTCGATGACGCCGTGCGCAACGGGGTGCGCCGCGCCGCGCGAACGCTGCGGGAGGTGGACTGGTTCGAAGTCACCGAGATCCGCGGCCACGTCGAGAACGGCGAGGTCGCCCACTTCCAGGTCGGGCTCAAGATCGGGTTCAAGCTGGAGGACTGACCGGGGGCCGCGCGAGCAACCGGGCCCGCACGCGAAAAAGGCCCCGCCGTCACCGGCGGGGCCTTCTGCGAGCGGATGACGGGACTCGAACCCGCGACCCTCACCTTGGCAAGGTGATGCGCTACCAGCTGCGCTACATCCGCATCAACAGA
>NZ_JBEYUS010000131.1:0-6481 GCF_040643635.1 Saccharopolyspora sp. NPDC047091 | reverse complement strand
GTTCGAGACCCCCTCTCTGGCGAGAGGGGGTCTCTTTCCGTTTGCCCTCGTTTTGTACGGGGGCCGAGCCCCCGTAGGCCCCCACGGTGCGGGGCGTGCCGGTTTCGGGTGTGGTGCTGGTGGGGGGCTCGCGCTTCGCGCTTCGTGCTTGCTGTGGTGGGGGGCTCGCGCTTCGCGCTTCGTGCCTTGTGCGGTGGTGCTCGCGCTTCGCGCTTCGCGCTTCGCGGTTTGTGGTTTGTGGTTGGGGGGTGGTGGTTGTGGTTGTTGGGGTGGTTACTTTGCGTAGTGGGGTGGGGTGGTGGGGGGTGGCACCGTTTCGTGCAGGTAGACCGCACGATCAGGTAGCGATCATCGGGCGGTGCGACGCTCCGCGTGGGGGGTCGGTGGGTGCGCGCGCACGAGCGTTCCCCTCGATGGCAGAACGATGTGCGCTGAAGCACGCCGGAACGGCGGCACCCGCTCACGCTGCGCCACAACGGATGGTCCACTCGGACCAGCCCATTGCAACCACAGTGGACAGAGAGGCCGACCATTGTGGACAGCCTGCAAGGGGCGTGGCACGGTGGATTCGTGACTGAGCTGAACTCGACATCCGCCGCACTGCTGGGGCTGCTGCACGACGGCCCGAAGACCGGGGGGCAGCTCGTCGCTGCCGCCACCGAACGATTCGGTGGATTCTTCAGCGTGACCCGCAGCCAGGTGTACCGCGAACTCCCCGCCCTCACCGAATCCGGGCTGCTGCGCCTCGGCAAGCAAGGCCCGCGCTCCAGCCAGCAGTACGCGATCACCGCCGCCGGCAAGCGCGCCTTCAAGTCCTGGTTGAACACCGAACCCGGACCGGACAACGTGCGCAGCCCGCTGATCCTGCGGCTCGTCCACGCCGGATCGCTCACGCCCAAGCAGCGCGCCGCCCTCGTCGAATCCGCCCGCGAGCAGTACACCGCTCGCCTCGACGAGGCGAAGAACGCCGCCAAGGCCACCGCCGACCCGTACGAGAAGGCCGCGGCCGACTTCACCGTCGCTCACAACCGGGCCATCGTGAAACTGCTCGACAGCATTCCGGAATGAGCACTGGGGAATGATCCGGAACCCCGCCCGCGACCACCACCGCAGCCCTGGGCGGGGGCACCGGCGTGAACCTGGGCCGTCCTCGTGGGAACCCGGCCGCCGGTGAAGTACCCTCGAACACTGTGAATCCCGACGTCGCCGCAGATATCAAGGACCTGTCCACCACGCTCGAAGGCATCGAGAGCGTCATGGGCCTAGAAGCGTTGCGGGCGAAGATCGCCGAACTCGAGACCGAGGCGGCCCGGCCGAACCTGTGGGACGACGTCGAGTACGCGCAGAAGATCAGCAGCCAGCTGGTGCACCGGCAGGCCGAACTGCGCAAGATCACCGACCTGCGGCAGCGGGTCGAAGACGTCGAAGTCCTCTACGAGCTCAGCGAGGACGAAGGCGACCAATCCGGGCTCGACGAGGCCGACGAGGAGCGCAAGCGCCTCAAGAAGGAACTCGACGCCCTCGAAGTCCGCACCCTGCTCTCCGGCGACTACGACGAGCGGGAAGCCGTCGTCACCGTCCGGGCGGAAGCGGGCGGCATCGACGCCGCGGACTTCGCCGAAATGCTCATGCGGATGTACGTGCGCTGGTCCGAGCGCCACGAATACCCCGTCGAGGTCTACGACACCTCCTACGCGGAAGAAGCCGGCGTCAAGTCCGCCACCTTCCGCATCAACGCGCCCTACGCCTACGGCACGCTGTCCGTCGAGCAGGGCACCCACCGGCTCGTGCGGATCTCGCCGTTCGACAACCAGGGCCGCAGGCAGACCTCCTTCGCCGGTGTCGAAGTCCTCCCCGTCGTCGAGGAGACCGACCACGTGGAGATCCCGGAGAAGGACATCCGCGTCGACGTGTTCCGCTCCTCCGGGCCCGGCGGGCAGAGCGTCAACACCACCGACTCCGCGGTGCGCATCACGCACATCCCCACCGGCATCGTGGTGTCCTGCCAGAACGAGAAGTCGCAGCTGCAGAACAAGGCGGCCGCGCTGCGCGTGCTCCAGTCCAAGCTGCTCGCCCGCAAGCGGGAAGAGGAGCGGGCCGAGCTCAACGCGCTCAAGGACAGCGGATCCAGCTGGGGCAACCAGATGCGCTCCTACGTGCTGCACCCGTACCAGATGGTCAAGGACCTGCGCACCGAGTTCGAAGTCGGCAACCCGGATGCCGTGCTCGACGGCCAGATCGACGGATTCCTCGAAGCGGGCATCCGCTGGCGCCGCCAGCAGGACTCCGCCGCCTGATCCTCCCCGCCGCCGGGCGGACCGCCTCGCGTGCCGCCCGCACGGGTGATGGCGTTGCTCCGTCCGGATCCGCTGGGGCGTGATCCGATCATGATCTGACCAGCGGGGACGGTTCCGGCACCGGCGCCCCCGGTGACTGGTCCGGGTGAGCGCCGGTCCCCCGAAAGGTCGCAGGTAAACTCACGCCCCGTGATCCGGCTTGAGCACGTGTCCAAGGGATACAAGACCTCGACCCGACCCGCGCTCGACGACGTTTCGGTGAGCGTCGGCAAGGGTGAATTCGTGTTCCTCATCGGCCCTTCCGGCTCGGGGAAGTCCACGTTCCTGCGGTTGCTGCTCCGCGAGGACGTGCCGACCCGAGGCCGGGTGTTCGTGGCCGACTGGAACGTCGCGAAACTACCGCGACGACGGGTACCGCGGCTGCGGCAGCGGATCGGCTGCGTGTTCCAGGACTTCCGGCTGCTCAACAACAAGACGGTCGCCGAGAACGTCGCCTTCGCCCTCGAAGTCATCGGCAAGCCGCGGCACACCATCCGCAAGGTGGTCCCGGAAGTGCTGCAGCTCGTCGGCCTCGACGGCAAGGCCGACCGGATGCCGCACGAGCTCTCCGGTGGTGAGCAGCAGCGCGTCGCCATCGCGCGCGCCTTCGTGAACCGGCCGCTGGTGCTGCTGTGCGACGAGCCCACGGGCAACCTCGACCCCGACACCAGCCAGGACATCATGCTGCTGCTGGAACGGATCAACCGCACCGGCACCACGGTGGTCATGGCGACGCACGACCACTCGATCGTCGACTCGATGCGGCGCCGCGTCGTGGAGCTCAGCCTCGGCCGAGTGATCCGCGACGACGCCCGCGGCGTCTACGGCGTCGGTCGCTGACCAGCCCCGCACCCCCGAACCCAGCCAGGAAGCACACACCAAGATGCGCGCGAGCTTCGTATTCAGCGAGGTCGTCAACGGCCTTCGGCGCAACGTCACGATGACCATCGCCATGATCCTCACCACGGCCATCTCGGTCGGCCTGCTCGGCGGGGGTCTGCTGGTGGTCCGGTTGATCGACCGGATGCAGGACGTCTACCAGGACCGCGTCGAGGTCGTCGTGTTCATGACCGACGACGTCAGCGCCAACGACACCGACTGCACGCAGCAGCCCTGCGCGAACCTCAAGTCCGAGCTGACCCGCTCCTCCGGTGTCGAATCCGTCAAGTTCGAGAACCGCGAGCAGGCGTTCGAGAACTTCAACAAGGTCTTCGAGACCATGCCGGAACTGCGCGACGTGGCCCGCGTCGAAGCGATGCCCGCCTCGCTGCGCATCAAGCTCACCGACCAGGAGCGGTTCGGCGCCATCCAGCAGAAGTTCGAAGGCCAGCCCGGCGTGGACAGCGTCGTCGACCAGGCCGACTACCTGGACCGGCTGTTCGGCGTGCTCAACGGCGTGCGCAACGCGACCTTCTCCATCGCGCTCGTGCAGGCCATGGCGGCACTGCTGCTGATCTCCAACACCATCCAGCTCTCCGCGTTCACCCGGCGCACCGAGACCGGCATCATGCGGCTCGTCGGCGCCACGCGCTGGTACACCCAGCTGCCGTTCCTGCTGGAAGCGATGGTGTCCGGCCTGATCGGCGCGCTGCTGGCGATCATCGGGCTGCTCATCTCGAAGGCGGCGTTCATCGACAGGGTCATGTCGCCGGTGTTCGGCACCGGCATCATCCCGGAGATCGGCTACGGCGACATCGCCGCCGTCGCCCCGATCATGCTGCTGGTCGCGGCCGCCATCTCGGCGACCACCGGGTACGTGACGCTGCGGCTGTACGTGCGGCTCTGACCCCGGAACCACCGCCAGGAGCGGCCGTGCTCGACGAGCGCGGCCGCTCCGCGCATTCCAGGCCGGGAAAAACCCGGTTGACCACGAGGCTCGGCGGCTGCTTCGCTCTACGCCCGGCGCGGGCCGAGCACGACCGGCGCCGTGCCGCGGTCCCGCCGCGCACGAGACACGGGTAGCTAAGGTTGCAAGCATGGTGAAGGAACGCGGGCGCAAGCAGATCGCGCAGAACCGCAAGGCGCGGCACGACTGGTCGGTGCTGGACACCTACGAGACCGGGATCGTGCTGACCGGCACCGAGGTGAAGAGCCTGCGGCAGGGCAAGGCCTCCCTCGTCGACGCCTTCGCCACCGTCGACCAAGGCGAGGTGTGGCTGCGCAACGCGCACATCCCCGAGTACACCGAAGGCACCTGGACCAACCACGAACCGCGGCGCTCCCGCAAACTGCTGCTGCACCGCGGCGAGATCCTCCGCCTCGTCGGGAAGATCAAGGAGAGCGGGCTCAGCCTCATCCCGCTGTCCATGTACTTCTCCGACGGCAAGGCGAAGGTCGAACTCGCCCTCGCCCGCGGCAAGAAGGCGCACGACAAGCGGCACGACATGGCCAAGCGGGACGCCGACCGCGAGATGCAGCGCCACATCGGCCGCATCCGCAAGGGCCGCCGGTGAGCACTCCGGCCGGGCCCGCCTCCGACGCGGAGGTGCGGCCCTGGCTGGACCGGCTCGGCGTCCCCGGGCTCGTCGACCTGCACACCCACTTCCTGCCGGAACGCGTGCTGCACAAGGTGTGGGCCTACTTCGACCAGGCGGGCACCCACTACGGCACCGACTGGCCGATCACCTACCGGCACGACGAACCGACCCGGCTGCGGCTGCTCCGCGACCTCGGCGTCACCGCGTTCGCGCCGCTGGTCTACCCGCACAAACCGGGCA
Source organism: Saccharopolyspora sp. NPDC047091 (assembly GCF_040643635.1). Lineage (NCBI taxonomy): Bacteria > Bacillati > Actinomycetota > Actinomycetes > Pseudonocardiales > Pseudonocardiaceae > Saccharopolyspora > Saccharopolyspora sp. NPDC047091. Next base: position 1,428 of record NZ_JBEYUS010000131.1, on the reverse strand, counting down.
TGGCCGCCTGGCTCAACGAATGGGCCCTCGACTTTGGGCACCGCACCCCGGGCGCCGTGCCGACCGCCACGCTCTACCCCGAACCCGGCATGGAGCGCGCCATGCGCGACGCCCTCGCCGCCGGAGCCCGCTGCGTCAAGGTCCACGTGCAGGTCGGGAAGTTCGACCCGCGCGACCCGCTGCTCGACGACACCTGGGGCGTGCTCGCCGAGGCGGGCACCCCCGTCGTCATCCACTGCGGGCACGGGCCCATCCCCGGTGACCACACCGGACTCGACGTGTTCGGCGAAGTGCTGCGCAGGCACCCGCGGCTCACCGCCGTGCTCGCGCACGCGGGCATGCCCGAGTACGAGACCGCGCTGCGGCTCGTCCACGAGCACGAACGAGTGCACCTCGACACCACCATGGTCGGCGTCGCCTTCACCGAGCGGTTCAACCGGCTCCCCGCCGACTGGCCCGCCCGGCTCGTGCCCGTGCGCGACCGCGTCGTCCTCGGCACCGACTACCCCAACATCCCGTACCCGTACGCCGAACAGCTCGCCGCCATCGCCGGCTGGGCCGCCGCCGACGAACGCCTCGGCGCCACGTTCCTGCGCAGCGTGCTGCACGACGCCCCGGCCCGGCTGCTGAAGCTCTCACCAGCGGAAATCTCGTAGTCCGATATTGGAATGATCCGCGGGGGAGCGGACGTTATGCTGTACGGGCCGCGCGGTCGAGAAGGAACGGCCGCAACGAGGGGGTGAACGGTTTCGACTCCGTACGGTGATCCAAGGGAAGCGTGCCGGTGCAGGCGGGAGACCACCGAGAGCGTCGCCGCAATTCAATAAGCGCCGACAAGAGTCAGCGCGAGTTCGCCCTCGCCGCCTGAGCGAGGAGCGACTCTGTCGGACCGGGAACGCCTCCGTCCCGGAATCCGGCATCGACTAGGAGGCTCTTACCGCCAGGTCCGGCCGCGGGACCTGGTGGGACATCGAACAGCGGCTGGGCTCGTCACCTCGGCTAGTTCGCGAGACCGAGGGAGCCAAGCAGAGGCATAGCGGACTGCGCACGGAGAAGTCTTGGTGAAGCGACGGAGGACCCGGGTTCGATTCCCGGCACCTCCACTTGGAGCCTGGTTGACGCTTTTGGCGTCTTCCCGGCTCCTTTTCATCTGTACGGGGGCCGAGCCCCCGTAGGCCCCCACGGTGCGGGGGTCGGGTGGGGCGGGCTCCTTGCGTTGCGTTCGGGTTGGGCTGGGTGGGGACCAGCTCGTTGGGGGCTCGGCCTTCGGCCATCGGGGGATTCTGGGGTGGCTCGGCCTTTGGCCATCGGGGGTCGCCTCGGCCTTCGGCCATCGGGAGGTCGGTCGATGGATTCCTGCAGGGCTTCGCGCACCGCCGGGTCGAGCCGCTCCAGCGCGCCGACCAGCTCGGCGGCAGGCACCCGCCC
>NZ_JBEYUS010000130.1:0-6621 GCF_040643635.1 Saccharopolyspora sp. NPDC047091 | reverse complement strand
TCGCTGCGGGATCTTTTTCCCGAGTGGCTCCGCCACGAGGGAAAAAGCTGTCCTCCCGAGAATCCCGCTGAGAACCCGCGGGTGGTCGGCCTGGGTACGTGGTCGGTGCTCGGCGGCTTCGCCGCTGACGAGAAGCAGCGGCGGCCCGCTGGGGAGGGGCGAAGGCGGGCGGTGCGGCGTCGGCATCGATCGCTCCGGCGGGGTTGCCTTGCGGGGCGGTCACCCTGGGGCACGTGCGGCTTCTGGGACGGGTGAGGCCGGTGGTCCGGTGCCGGACCTCGGGACGGATCGTCCCCGGCGCCGCGGGGCTGTGGACGGGCGGTCCGCGGGCCGTGCGCCGGGCAGGCGGTGGCGCCCCGGCGGCTGTCCGGTGCGGAACCGGTGGATGACCGGCCGGTGAACGCGCGTCCACACCGCCGGGCCAGCGCAAACATTCTTTCCACAGCCTGTGGACAACTCCGTTCCCCGAGTTCCCGGGGGTGCGCGGGACCCGGTCCGCACCCGGTTGTGCACAGGTGTGGACGAAGTTGTCCACAGGTGTGCACAACTCGGCGCGCACCGCGGTCGAGGCGCCGCAGGGAGGTTTCGGGCGGTCGGCGGTCATCGCGACCCAGGGTGACGCCGGAGCCCCCGGGAACCGCGCCGTCGACCGGATCGGGTCTCGGCCCGGCGCTCAGGAACCGAGCCGGTAGCCCATCCCGCGGACGGTGCGGATCCGCTCGCTGCCGATCTTGCGGCGCAGCGCCCGCACGTACACGTCCACCACGTTCGACCCGGGATCGAAGTCGTAGCCCCACACGTGCGACAGGATCTGCTCCCGGGACAGCACCTGGCCGGAGTGCCGCAGGAACAGTTCCAGCATCGCGAACTCGCGGGCGGTGAGGTCCACCGTCGCGTCCGGCAGCTGGGCGCGGCGGCTCCGCAGGTCCAGGGACAGGTCGCCCTCGCGCAGCACCGCCACGTCCGGCGCGCGGTCCGCCGAGCGCAGCCGCAGCCGGACCCGCGCCAGCAGCTCCTCGAACCGGAACGGCTTGGTCATGTAGTCGTCGGCGCCGCCCTCCAGCCCGGCGACGGTGTCGTGCACCGAGTCCCGCGCGGTCAGGATGATCACCGGCAGCGTGATCCGCTGCGCCCGCACCGCCTGCAGCACCGAGAACCCGTCCTTGCCGGGCAGCCCGAGGTCGAGCACGGCCAGGTCGTAGTCGCCGCCGAGCAGCAGTTCCTGCGCGGTGGCGCCGTCCCCGGCGACCGCGGTGCCGAAGCCGTTGGCGCGCAGCCCCTTCTCCAGGAACGCCGCGATGCGCGCCTCGTCCTCGACGATCAGGATCTTGCTCACGGGTGGGCCTCCTCGGCGGTCGCGGACGGGACGAGACCGGGCACCGCGCCCGGCCAGGCGGGCAGGTCGAGGCCGAAGGTCGCGCCCTCCCCGGGTTCGGACAGCACCCGCACCCGCCCCTGGTGCGCTTCGGCGATGGCGGCGACGATCGCCAGCCCCAGCCCGGCGCCGCCGCGGCCCGGCCCGCTGCCGTGCGCGAACCGCGCGAAGATCTGCTCGACCTCGGCCGGGTCCACTCCGGGGCCGCGGTCGGTGACCCACAGCGTCAACCGGCCCAGGCTCAGCGCGGAGCCGATGCGGATCTCCGAGCCGTCCTCGGTGTGCTGCACCGCGTTCTGCGCCAGCTGCACCACGGCCTGGGTGAGGCGCTGCGCGTCGACCACCACGTCGCCTTCGCCGATGCTCTCCAGCACCCAGCGCCGGTCCGCGATGGAGCGCACCTTCGCGTCGATGTCGCTGGTGAGCTCGGCCAGCGACACCTCGGCGGGGTGCACGAAGTCGGGCCGGTCCGCCTTGGCCAGCATCAGCAGGTCCTCCACGATGCGGGTCATCCGGTCCAGCTCGTCGGTGCACAGCCGCACCACCTCGTCGCGTTCCTGCGGGTCGTCCCCGAGCAGTTCGAGGTGCCCGCGCACGATGGTGATCGGGGTGCGCAGCTCGTGGCTGGCGTCGTCGACGAACTGGCGCTGGGTGCTGAACGCCGATTCGAGCCGGTCGAGCATCGCGTTGAACTGGTAGGCGAGCGCGGCGATGTCGTCGCGGCCCTCCACCGGGATGCGCCGGGTCAGGTCGTGCTCGCTGATCTCCGCGGCGGTCTGCCGGACCACCCGCACCGGCCCGAGGATCGCCCCGGCCACCACCCAGGAGGACGCGGCCGCCAGCAGCACGCCGCACGCGCTGACGAGCGCCAGGGTGCGCACCACCTCGTGCACCTCGGACACGTCGGCGGCGGTGAAGTGCCCGGTGATGAACCAGGCGTGCCCGCCCTCGCGGGTGTGCACCTCCACCTTCACCCAGCGCAGCGGGCCGGCGCCGGTGCGGGCGGTGCCCTGCCGGTTCGGATCGTGCGAGATGCGTTCGAGCAGGCCGGGTTCGTGCACCGCGGTCCGGGTGCCCTTGTCCTGCGCCTGCACCCGCGCCTGCAACCCGGTCGGCGTGTCCCAGGTGCCGATGAGCGCTTCCCACGCGTCCGGGTACTGCTGGCCGAGGTAGGTCTCGAACAGCACCTCCGGGTCGGCGATCGGCACTCCGGTGGCCGGGTCGCGGCCGACGTGGGCGAAGTTGACGAACTCGTGCCCCTCCTGCTCCAGGGCGGCGGTGACCTTGTTCATCGCCTCGTTCTGCAGGAACCGCCAGACCAGCAGCACGATCCCGGCCAGCACCAGGACCAGCACCAGCAGCATCCAGCCCATGATCTGCGCGCGGGCGGGGACGCGGGTGCCGCGGCGCGCCTGCTCAGTCGTCATCGTCCGGCTCGTCCGAGGGATCCGGCCGGTCCGGGGCGTCGGAGCGGTCGTCGTCGGGATCATCGGAATCGTCGTCGTCCTCGGGTTCCGGCGGGGGCAGGTCGGCGCGCGGTGCGGTGCTGACGACCGGTGGCGGTGCGGACCCGCTCGGGGCCGGGCCGACGAGGTCGCCGACGCGCACCTCGGCGGGCACCTGCGGGGTGCGCGGCCCGTTGCTCAACGCGTAGCCCAGCAGCACCGCGGCGATCGGCAGCGCGAGCGCGGCGATGAGCAGTGGCAATCTCTTCACCGGCCTCATGCGCGCATCGTCGCCGCCTTCCTGGCACCGGGGATGAGAAGGGCATGAGAACTTTCTCATGCGGAGCCGCCGGGGTTGTGCGGCTCCCGCACCTGACCGCACCGCCCAGCGGCTAGCCTGCACCACGAACGGGTGCGGCCGCGATCGCGCGGATCGGCGCCGACGGGTACTGGGGTCGAAGGCAGACGCGATGGATGAAGACGGCGACCGGCTCATCGACTGGACCGGGGAGCGCTGCGTCCCCTGGGCCGACGACGTGCAGGTGATCTACGAGCACTACCACCGGTACGCGCTGGCGGCCCGGTTCGTCCGCGGCAAGCGGGTGCTGGACCTGGCGTGCGGCGAGGGCTACGGGGCCGCGCTGCTGGCCGCCGAGGGCGCGGAGGTCGTGGGCCTCGACGTCGACCCGGCGACCGTGGAGCACGCCACCCGCAGCTACGGCTCCCGCGACGTCTCGTTCCGCACCGGCTCGATCACCGACCCGGACGCGCTGGCCGACGAGAAGCCGTTCGACGTGGTGGTGTGCTTCGAGGCGATCGAGCACGTCGCCGAGCACGACGCGGTGCTCGCCCTGGTCCGCTCCCGGCTCGAACCGGGCGGGTTGTTCCTGGTCAGCACCCCGGACACGGACGTCTACCAGCACGAGCACGGCAACGACAACCCGTTCCACGTCAAGGAGCTCACCGGCCCCGAGTTCGAATCGCTGCTGGAGGGCGCGTTCCGGCACGTGGCGGTGCTGCGGCAGAACACGGCGGTCGGCTCGGTGCTGACCCCCGCCGACCCGGGCGACCCGGACACCGCGATCGCCGGCGTGCGGTTGCAGACGCTGCACCAGGACGGGTCGGGCGCGTGGACGGTGCGCCAGGGCCTGCCGCACACCTACCTGCTGGGGGTGGCCTCGGACCGGGCGCTGCCGAAGCTGCCCGCCGCGGCGGTGTTGCTGGACGACGAGCTCACCCTGGTGCGCCGGGCCGGGCAGGCCGACGTGCGGCCGATCATCGAGCAGCGCGACGAGGCCGTCGCCGACGTCGCGAAGCTGAACGAGCACTACCGGCGCAGCCGCGCGGAGGCCGAGGAGCTCAAGGGCGCGGTCGCCCGGCTGGAGGAGCTGCGCCGCGCCGAGGAATCCCGCGCGGACGAGCAGGTCCGCGAGCAGCAGCGGCTGCGCACCGAACTCGAATCCGGCCTGGAGCAGGCGCGGCTCGGTGCCGACCGCGACGCGGCCCGCATCGAGTGGCTGCGCGACTCCGTCGCCCGCCTGGAGCAGCGCACCGCGGAAGCCGAGCGCAGCGCCGCCGAGCTCACCGCGCGCAACGCCGAGCTCGCCGCGCAGAACTCGGCGCTGGTGCAGCGCGCCGTCCGCAAGTACCGCACCGTCGTGGAGCGCGTCGCGCCCCGCGGCACCGCGCGCCGCGACGCCTACGAACTCGCCCTCGGCAGGCAGCCCGGCGCGGTCGTGGCCGAGCAGGCTCCGGAGACGGGACCGGTCGCGGTGCCGCGCAGCGACGACCCGGTGGTCAGCGTGATCGTCCCGGTGCACGGCAAGTGGCCGTACACCCGGCAGTGCCTGCGGTTCCTCGGCGGGCACCTGGTGTCGGTGCCGTTCGAGGTGATCGTGGTGGACGACGCCTCCCCGGACGACAGCGCGGTGCGGCTCGCGGAGTGCGAGGGCGTCCGGCTGGTGCGCGCCGAGCGGAACCTCGGGTTCATCGGCGCCTGCAACCTGGGGGCGCAGCACGCGCGCGGCAGGCACCTGTTCTTCCTCAACAACGACGCCGAGGTCACCGAGTCCTGGCTGGACCTGCTCATGTCCACTATGGACTTCGACGAGCGGATCGGGCTGGTCGGCGCGAAGCTCGTCTACCCGGACGGCCGGTTGCAGGAGTGCGGCGGCATCGTCTGGTCCGACGGCACCGGCTGGAACCTGGGGCGCAACGGGGAACCGGCGGCCTCCGAGCACAACGTGCTGCGCGACGTGGACTACTGCTCCGGGGCGGCGATCCTGGTGCGCGCCGAGGTGTTCCAGCAGGTCGGCGGCTTCGACACCCGCTTCGCGCCCGCCTACTACGAGGACACCGACCTGGCGTTCGCGGTGCGCGCCGCCGGCTACCGCACCGTGGTGCAGCCGAAGGCCGTGGTGGTGCACCACGAAGGCGTCTCCAACGGCACCGACCTGTCCACCGGCGTGAAGCGGCACCAGGAGCTGAACCGCCAGGTGTTCGTGGACAAGTGGCGGGACGTCCTCGCCGATCACCTGCCGGAGGCCTCGCCGCGGAACCTGTGGCTGGCCCGGCAGCGCGGCGCGCGCGGGCACCACGGGCCGATCGTGCTGGTGAAGGACCACCAGGTGCCCCGCCCCGACTTCGACTCCGGTTCGGTGCGGATCCGCCGCGTGCTGGAGCAGTTCGTGGAGCTCGGCGCCCGGGTCGTGTTCTTCCCCGCCAACCACGCGAAGCTGGAGCCCTACACCACCGAGCTGCAGCAGGCGGGCGTGACGGTGTTGCCGGAACCCGAGCTGCAGCAGGCGTTCCTGGTCGAGGCGGGCTCGGAGATCTCGCTGGCCGTGCTGTCCCGCCCGCAGGTCGCGTGGAGCCTGGTGGAGGAGCTGCGAACCCGCGCGCCGCAGGCCGTGCTCGCCTACGACACCGTGGACGTGCACTTCCTGCGGTTGCAGCGGCAGGCCGCGCTGGCCGAGGAGCAGGGCGAGCCGGACGTGGCGAAGGCGTTGCGGCGCAAGGCTTTCGCGTCCCGCGAGATGGAGCTCGGCCTGGTCCGCTCCTGCGACGTGACGCTGGTGGTGTCGGAGGCCGAGCAGCAGCTGCTCGGCGAGCTGGTGCCGGACGCCGACGTGCGGGTGCTGTCCAACGTGCACGACGTCCACGACGGCACCGAGTCCCCGTACGGCCGCCGCGACGTGCTGTTCGTCGGCAGCTTCGACCACCCGCCGAACCGGGACGCCGCGGAGTGGGCCGCAGCCGAGGTGCTGCCGCTGGTGCGCGAGCAGTGCCCGGACGCGGTGCTGCACGTCGTCGGCTCCAACCCGACCGAGGAGGTGCTGGCGCTCGCCGGGGACGGCGTCGAGGTGCACGGCTGGGTGCCGGACCTCGCCGCGCTGTACGCGCGCAGCCGGGTCGTGCTGGCGCCGCTGCGCTTCGGCGCGGGCGTGAAGGGCAAGGTGGGGGAGAGCCTCGGGCTGGGCGTGCCGGTGGTGGGCACGACGCTGGCGATGGAGGGCATGCACCTCGAACCGGAGCGGGACGTGCTCGTCGCGGACGACGCGGCGGGGCTGGCGGCGGCCGTGGCCCGGCTGCTCACCGACGACGCCACCTGGTCGCGGCTGTCGGCGGCGGGCAAGGCGGGCATCGCCGCGCAGTTCGGCCCGGACGTCTCCCGGGCGGCCATCGCGAAGCTCCTCGACACGACTCTGTGAACTCGGTTTGCGTAGCGCTCGGGTGGCGGAACCTCAGCGTTCTCCTCGCTGCGGGATCGTTTTCACCGGTGGCTCCGCCACATGCGAAAAC
>NZ_JBEYUS010000129.1:0-6953 GCF_040643635.1 Saccharopolyspora sp. NPDC047091 | reverse complement strand
GGACGGCCCGGTCGCCGAGGCGATCACCGAGGTGCTGGCGGAGGCGGCGCGCTCCCCGCTCGGCCCGCTGCTCGCGGCGGCCGTGCACCGGCCCGGCACCGCTGTCGCCACCGTGTGCGGCGGATCGGTGCTGCTCGGCATGACCGGAGCGCTCGTCGGCCGCCACGCCACCACGAACCGGATGGGGCTCGCCGACTTCGCCCGCACCGGTGCCGAGGTCGTCGACGCGCGGCTCGTGGAGGACGGCGACCTGCTCACCGCCGGCGGCGTCACCTCGGGCGTGGACCTGGGTCTGCTCCTGCTGGAACGCGAGGTGGGGCCGCTGGTGGCGCGCGCCGTCGAGGACCTCTTCCACCACGAGCGCCGCGGTACGGTCTGGCGCGCCGAAGGTCCCGTCCCCGCCAGGTGATCGCCGTCCCGGAACCGCACGCCCCGCCGCGCTACCAGGGGTCGCGACCTTGGCCGGATGCCGGTCGGCGGAGGACCATCCGGAGCATGTGCCGAAGCATCAAGACCCTCCGCCCGCCGTACGCGGAGCAGGTGACCGAGCAGGACGTGCGCGCGGCCGCGCTGCAGTACGTGCGCAAGATCTCGGGGTTCCGCGCGCCCGCCGCGCACAACGCCGCGGCGTTCGAGCGAGCGGTCGACCAGGTGGAACGAGCGACCGCCGAACTGCTCGACTCCCTCCAGATCCGAGGCTCCCACCCCTGACCTGGTTCAACTGCCTGTCAGCGGCGAAGCCGCTGAGCCGCCGACCACCAGAGCAACTCGCACCGCCACGGGTTCTCAGCGGCTTCCTCGCGAGGACAGCGTTTTCTCCTGTGGCGGAGCCACCGGTGAAAACGATCCCGCAGCGAGGAAACCGCTGAGGTTCCGCCACCCGACCCGAGCAACAGGAGCGGTGCGATCCCGTCAGGGGGTCAGAACAAGCGCCCCGCGGTTTCCGGCGGGGGTTCTTCGAGGGCCAGCAGGTAGCGCTTGCGGTCCAGGCCTCCGGCGTAGCCGGTGAGGCTGCCGTCGGCGCCGATCACCCGGTGGCAGGGCACGATCACCGGCAGCGGGTTCTGCCCGTTGGCCGCGCCCACGGCCTGCGAGTAGCCCACGTCGCCGAGCCGCCGCGCCAGCGCCCCGTAGGTGGTCGTCTCGCCGTACGGGATCTCCTCCAGCAGCGTCCACACGCGCAGCTGGAACGGTTCGCCGCGAGGTGCGAGCGGCAGGTCGAACCGGGTGCGCCGCCCGTCGAAGTACTCGGCGAACTGCCGCTCGGCCGCCGCGAACAGCTCGGTGTCGGCGGGCTCGCCGAGGTCCTCCCGGCGGTGCCTGCCGCCCGCGAAGTGCACCGCGGACAGCGCGTCGTCCCGGGCGATGAGGGTCAGCTCGCCGAGCGGTGTGCCGATCACCGCGTGCACCGTGCTCATGGCCTGCTCCCGTCTCGCGTGTCGGTACCACTATGCAGACGCGCGGGGCGGCGCGGACGTGAGGGGCGCACGCAGCTCCAATGGAAAATTCCTGCTGGAATAATCATGCCCATGACGACGGCACCACCCGCACGCCCGGCGAAGCGCGGCCGCCCCGGTTACGACCTGGACTCCCTGCTGGCGGTGGCGGTGGAGCTGTTCAACGAACGCGGCTACGACAGCACCAGCATGGAGGACCTCTCCCGCAAGCTCGGCATCAGCAAGTCCGCGATCTACCACCACGTGCCCAGCAAGCAGGACCTGCTCCGGCTGGCCACCGAGCACGCACTGGACGGCCTGTTCGCCACCGCCGCCGAGGCGCGGGAGCAGGACGCGCGAGCGGTCGCCCGGCTGGAGCACCTGGTGCGCGGCAGCGTGCTCGTACTGGTGGACCGGCTGCCGTTCGTCACCCTGCTGCTGCGGGTGCGCGGCAACACCCCGGTGGAGCGGGCGGCGCTGGAGCGGCGCCGCGAGTTCGACCAGCTGGTGACCGACCTGGTCACCGAGGCGGTCGCCGACGGGGACCTGCGCGCCGACCTCGACCCGGCGACCGTGGGACGGCTGCTGTTCGGCATGGTCAACTCGCTGTCCGAGTGGTACCGCCCACGCGGCGGGGTGGGGGCCGCGGAGCTCGCGGACACCGTGGTGGCGATGGCCTTCGACGGGCTGCGGGCGCACCGGGGCTGACATCGCCGTTCCGGACGGGGATCGGACCGCCTCGCGGCACCGGACGGGGTTCCGGCCGCCTCGCCGCCACCGGACGACCCCGGAGGCGGAGGCCGCGCACGGTCACGGCCTCCGCTCTCCACCAGGTGGGGCCGCGGCGACAGCACCGGTTCCGGGGCTGGGGGCCGTCTGCGAATGCTCCCGCCGGAGCACCGTCGCGCCATCGGAATGCGTCCGCTTCGGGGCCGGACTGCGGTCTCCGGATTCCGCGACCACTGATCCCACAACGTGATCGTGTCCCGGGCACTGTCCATTCGCAACACAAGACCACCCGAATGCTCCCCGATCGTGGGGAAAACGCCCCTCCTGGCACTCGATTCCACGCCCGTTCACCCGCACACTCGACGGGGAACCGGCAGAAGGAGGGTTCGGCCATGCGGCAGTCCCGCGGATCGGCACCGCACCGGTGGCTCATCGCAGCGGTGGCGGGGGCGCTGGTCGCGTGCGGGAATCCGCAGCCGCCCGCGGGCGAACCGGCACCGCGGTTCACCTCCGAGGTGCGGCCGGTGGACGCCGCCCGGCTCGGCGCCAGCTGGCACCCGGGCTGCCCCGTGAGCCCGGACCGGCTGCGGCTGCTGCGGTTGAGCTACGTGGGCATGGACGGGCAGCAGCACCTCGGGGAGCTCGTGGTGCACGAGGACCGGGTGCGGCGGACGGTCGACGCGTTCGCCCGGCTGCACGCGCTGCGGTTCCCCATCGAGCGGATGCGCCCCGCGGGGGACTTCCCCGGCGCCGAGGACGAGACGTCGATGCGCGCGAACAACACCTCCGCGTTCAACTGCCGCGGGATCTCCGGCAGCGGCTCGTGGTCGCAGCACGCCTACGGACGAGCGGTGGACGTGAACCCGCTGCTCAACCCGTACCTGAGCTCGGAGGGCGACCTGCAACCCGCCACCGCGGGGCCGTACCTGGACCGCTCCCGCCGCGATCCGGGGCTGCTGCACGACGGGGACGCGGCGGTGCGGGTGTTCACCGACGCGGGCTGGACCTGGGGTGGTTCCTGGCACGATCCGAAGGACTACCAGCACTTCGAGCTGCCGTGACCGCCGATCTCCGGCCGCGAGTGAACGCGTCCGGGGCGCGGCCGCCGGGTGCCGCCCGGAACGGGGAGAACCCGCGCCGGCCGGGGGAATCCGCTCAGACCGGGGTGAAACCGCGGTACCCGGTGGCCGCGACCTCCTCGCAGATCTGCTCGTACACGTCGAGTCCTGCGACGTAGGGCATGAAGACCCGGGGTTTCCCGGGCACGTTCGCGCCCACGTACCAGGAATCCGCCTGCGGGAACAAGGTTTCCTCGGCGACCTCGCGGACGTGCGCCACCCAGCCGCGCTGCGCCTGCTCGGTGGCCTCGATGCCGCGGAAGCCGCCGTCGCGCACATGTTTCAGGCAGCGGGCGGTCCACTGCACGTGCTGCTCGATGGCGCAGACCATGTTCGTCAGCACCGACGGGCTGCCCGGACCGGTGATCAGGAACAGGTTCGGGAAACCGGCGACGGCGAGCCCGAGGTAGGTCACCGGCCCGTCCCGCCAGGCGTCGGCGAGCGCGGTCCCGTCCCGGCCGCGCACGTCGATCCGGTTCAGCGCCCCGGTCATCGCGTCGAACCCGGTGGCCAGCACCAGCGCGTCCAGCTCGTGCTCCGCTCCCCCGGCCCGCACCCCGGCCGGGGTCACCGCCTCCAGCGGGTGCTCCGCCAGGTCGACGAGGGTGACGTGGTCCTGGTCGTAGGTCTCGAAGTAGCCGGTGTGCAGGCAGAGCCGCTTGGAGCCGATCGGATGCCCGCCGGGCAGCAGCCGCCGCGCGGTCGCCTCGTCCCGAACGGCGGCGCGGACCTTGCCGCGGACGAAACCGGCGAGCTCGTCGTTGGCGCGCTGGTCGGCCATGACGTCGGCGAACGCGCCGAGCAGGCCGAACCCGCCGTCGTGCCACCGCCGCTCGTACTCCGCCTTGCGGCGCCGCGGGTCGACGTCGAAGGTGTTCTGCTCGTTGTCCTCCCGGTGCATTCCGCCGGCGCTGGCCCGGTTGGCGGCTCGCCGCTGCGGGTAGGTCGCCTTGACTCGGCGCAGCCGCTCCGGGTCAAGCGGGCCGTTGCGGGCGGGCACCGCGAAGTTCGGCGTCCGCTGGAACACGGTCAGCGCTCCCGCGCGCCGCGCCAGCTCCGGGATCGCCTGGATCGCCGAGGAACCGGTGCCGACCACCCCGACCCGCATCCCACCGAAGTCCACATAGGACTCTGGCCAGGACCCGGTGTGATAGGTGGGGCCGCGGAAGTCGGCCAGCCCGGGCAGGTCCGGTGCCCGCGGCACCGACAGGCACCCGGTCGCCATGACGCAGAATCGCGCCACCAGCGGCGGACGTCCGGTCGCGCGCACAGTCCAGCACGTGCCGCCCGGATCGAAGCGGACCGAGGTCACCCGGGCCCCGAACTCGATGTCGCGGCGCAGGTCGAACCGGTCGGCGACGTGCCGCAGGTAGCGCAGGATCTCCGGTTGGGCCGCGTAGCGCTCCGACCAGTCCCATTCCTGGTCCAGTTCCGGGGAGAACGAGTACGAGTAGTCCACGCTCTCCACGTCGCACCGCGCCCCGGGATACCGGTTCCAGTACCAGGTTCCGCCGACGTCCGACCCGGCTTCCAGCACTCGCGCGGTGAATCCGCGGGACCGCAGCTCGTGCAGCGCGTACAGGCCGCTGAATCCGGCGCCGACCACCACGACGTCGACGTCCGGTTCCGCTGCCGCAGTGCCCATCGCCGCCCCCGCTCGCACGCGGTTCTCCGCTTCGCAGCGGGGAATCTAGTGCAGCGGCGGGGACGGTGACGAGAGAAGTCACCGAGGTGGCCGAGCGCCCGGGTCAGGCCGCGGACGGACCTCCGGATCGCGCCTGCGGCACGCCCCCGCCCCTGCCCTCGTCCGGGTCGAGGCCGAGCATGTCGAGCAGTTCGGCCAGCTGGGCGGCATCGCGCGCGTGGTGCGCGGTGGCGCGCACCGCCCGCGACCGCTCCTGCGGCGTCGGCTCGTGCGCGTCGGCCTGCTGTGGTGTGGGTCGTGCCTGCATTCGCCCGTCCTCCCCCGAGTGGTTCCGTGCGGTCGCCGATACTGCCACCCGCACCGCAGGGCGACACGGCCGAAAGTCCCTGCTCGCGCGGGCCGGGACGCGGGTCGCCTGGAGGTGCCCGAGTGGGGGAACCCTCGTGCCGCGCGTGGTTGAACCGGCCCGGGACCGGGCACTTCCGGAGGGCGGGATCGTCGACGAGGAGCTCACGTGCGTGTCCTGATCACGGGTTGGCCCAGCTTCCTGCACTCCGAGTTCTCCGCGGGCGACGTGGCGGCCATGCGGCGGGTGGCGGATGCGCTCGGCACGTCGGGCATCCCGCACGACCTCGCGTGGAGCCCGGTGCTGATCCCCGGGTCGCTCACCCTGGACGACGCGGATCCGGGCGACTACACGGATCTCGTGTTCGTCAGCGGCCCGGCGCACGGCAGGCAGGTGGAGGAGCTGCACCAGCGGTACGCGCGGTGCAGGCGCATCGCGGTCGGCGTCACGGTCATCGACGAGCAGGCGCCCGCGGTGCGCGGTTTCCACCACGTGCTCGCCAGAGACCGGCCGCGGGTTCCGGCGGCGCGGGATCTGGCGGCGAGCGGTTCGATCAGCCCGACGCCGGTGGCGGCGATCGTGGTGTCCCACGGGCGCCGCGAGTACGGGCCGCTGCGCAGGCACGACGGCGTGCACCGGTACCTGCTGAACTGGATCGGGCGGACCGAGTGCGCGCCGATGGTGGCGGACCTGCGGCTGGACCGGGTGAACGCGCGGCTGTGCTCGACGGCCGACCAGTTCGCCACGCTGCTCGGGCGGGCGGACGTGGTGGTGACGTCCCGGCTGCACGGCCTGGTGTTCGCGCTGGCGCAGGGGATCCCGGCGATCGCGGTGGACCCGGTGGGCGGCGGCGGGAAGGTCTCGGCGCAGGGCGCGGCGTGGCGGTGGCCCGCGGTGCTGTCCTCCGAGGAGCTCTACGACGGCGGCGACGGGCAGGCGGGCGCGCTGCTGGACCGCTGGTGGCAGTGGTGCCTGGGCCCGGAGGGCAGGGAGCTGGCCGCCGACCGCGCCGCCCAGGCGGCGGAAGCCGGCCGCCACCAGCTCTCCGACTTGATCGAACACCTCCGCGCCACGACCCCCGCCGAATGACCGATCAGCGCCACTGAGCGCGGCACCCCGCGATCAGTGACGTCTTCCGGTCAACGGCGAAGCCGCTGAGCCGCCGACCACCCCAGCCCCCGGCACCGCAGCGGGTTCTCAGCGTCCTCCTCGCGAGGACAGCGATTTCTCCGGTGGCGGAGCCGGCTGTGAAAATCGATCCCGCAGCGAGGAGGACGCTGAGGTTCCGCCACCCCACCCATCGCAGCAGGAGTCCGACACGAGGCGTCAGCCCAAGTCGCCAGGCCGGATCCGGTAGACGCCGAGGGGACGGTCGTAGTACTTGGTGGTCTCCCCCACCCATTCCATCCCGAGCCGCTGCGCGGTGGCGTGCGCGCGGTCGTTGGCGGGGTCGACGACGGCGAACAGTTCGATCGCTTCGTGCTCGAACGCCCAGCGGATGAGCGCGCCGGTCGCTTCGGAGGCGTAGCCGTACCCCCAGGCGTTGGGCCGCAGGTGCCAGGCGACTTCGACGTCTTCGTAGTGCGGTGGCAGCGGCCGGAGCTCGGCGCCGCCGATGATCTCGCCGGTGTCGCGGTGCTCGTAGGCCCACCGGCCGAGCGGGGGCGGGAGTTCGCGCT
>NZ_JBEYUS010000128.1:0-7303 GCF_040643635.1 Saccharopolyspora sp. NPDC047091 | reverse complement strand
GTTCCCTCGCTGCGGGATCTTTTTCCCGAGTGGCTCCGCCACGAGGGAAAAAGCTGTCCTCGCGAGGGAACCGCTGAGAACCCGCGGGTGGTCGGCTTGCTCTGGTGGTCGCCGCTCAGCGGCTTCGCCGCTGACAGGAAGACCGGCCTTGGTCAAGGGCGCTCGGCTGCGTCGAGGGCCGGGGTGAGGGGGGCCAGGGCGGCGCGGAGGCGGTCGGGGAGCGAACCGGTGGGGACGACCAGGCCGTCGGCGCTCCCGGCCGGCTGGAGCCAGTTCTCCAGGGCGATGCGGACCGCGGCGGCGACGCTCGCCGCGAGCACGCGGGCGGTGAGCGCTTCGGTGCCGGGGGAGCGTTCGGCGATCGCCGCCGCGAGCGGGCGTTCGATGTCGGTGGTGGCGCCGAGGAACGCGCCGCGCAGCGCGGGCCGGGTGGTGATCAGCAGCAGCGCGTCGCGGTCGTGCTCGCCGGTGCCCGCGCACTGCTGGACCACCGCGTCGGTGACGGCGTCGGCCAACCGCACTCCGGCCGGCCGGTCCACGACCGCCGCGGCGATCCGCGATTCCCGGTCCGCGGTCACGGCGGAGGCGATCGCCTGCTCGCGGCTGGCGAAGTAGTTGTTGTAGGTGCGCGGCGAGACCCCGGCCGCTTCGGCGATGTCCTCGACCCGCACCTGATCCGGGCCGTGCTCGACGGCCAGCCGCAGGGCCGCTGCGCGCAGCGCTTCGCGGGTGGCCTGCTTCTTCCGCTCCCGCAATCCCGGTGTCGTCGTCACCGCGCCAGTATCCCCGTGGAGGTGCGCGCACGCAAAGTTGCGCGCACGCACTTTTCTCGGCATCCTTGCGCTGTCCGGAGACCGACGGAGGGACCGCCATGCGAGCAAGGGGAATGACCTACGACACCGGATTCGTCGTGCACGGCCGGACGTCCCGCGAGCGCTTCGACCCCGCGGTGGTCCGGCGCGAGCTCGGCATCATCCGCGACGACCTGCACTGCAACGCCGTCCAGATCATCGGCGGCGATCCGCGGCGGCTCGAACTGGCCGCGGAGGCCGCCGCCGAGCTGGGCCTGGAGGTCTGGTTCTCGCCCTATCCGCTGGAACTGGAACCGGAGCGGATCCTCGCGCTGTTCCGCGACTGCGCCGCACGAGCGGAACGGCTCCGGCGGCAGGGGGCCGAGGTCGTGTTCGTCGCCGGGGTCGAGCTCAGCGTGATGAACCGCGGGTTCCTGCCCGGCGAGACCCCCGAGGAACGGGTCGCGGGGCTGCTGCGCGGGCCCGAGCAGCGGGCCGTGGCGATGCGCGAGCTCGGCGTGCGCGTCAACGCGTTCCTGCGCGAGGCCGCCGCCGCGGTCCGCGAGCACTTCCCGGGACGGCTCACCTACGCCGCCATCCAGTTCGAGCAGGTCGACTGGGCTCCCTTCGACTTCGCGACGTTCGAGCTGCTCCGCTCCGCGGAGATCGCCGACGGCTTCCGGGAGGCGGTGCGCAGCCTGGCCCGGGGGCCGAAGCCGCTCGCCGTCACCGGGTTCGGCACCGCCGCCTACCGAGGTGCGGGGGACCGCGGGGGACGGGTGCTGGAGGTGGTCGAGCACGACCCGGTGACCCGGCAGCCGGTGCGGCTGACCGGATCGCACGAGCGCGACGAGGACGGTCAGGCCGCGTACCTGGACGAACTGCTGGAGATCTTCGAAGCGGAGGGCGTGGACAGCGCGTTCGTGTTCCTGTTCGCCCTGCCCGGCTATCCGCACCGCCCGGACGGCGATCCGCGGGACGACTTGGACCGGGCGGGCCTGGGCATCGTCAAGCTCCTCGAAGGTCGCCGGGGGCGGACCTATCCGGACATGGAGTGGGAGCCGAAGGCCGCTTTCTCGGCGGTGGCTCGGCGGTACCGGGGGTGACGGGCGCCGCCGTCGGGCCGAGAACTTTCGGCGAGCACTTCTGGGTGTCACTCAAGGTGAGTACGCTGTGGGCACTGGGTGACGAAGGGGGGAGTCATGGGACAACCGCAGCGGGACGCGTCCAAGGGTGAAGTGCAGGAGCTGGGCGACTCCGCCTAGCCGTCCGGCCAGGGCGGTTCGAGCACTCCGCGGGGCGGTGGCCCCGGGACGGAATGCTCCGGAACCCGGAAGAGCAGAAGGCCGGGCACCCGATCGGATGCCCGGCCTTCTGGCTGGCGGAGGATACGGGATTCGAACCCGTGAGGGCTATTAACCCAACACGATTTCCAATCGTGCGCCTTAGGCCGCTCGGCCAATCCTCCACGCGGAAGTGTACGGGAGGACGATGATCAGCCCGCGCCGGGGTCCCCTCCGCGCCGGTCGCTCCGGCGAGCGCCGCCGGCCCCCCAGGTGAACGGCCCACCGGCCCGCTCGCGCGGGGCGAATGGGCCATTCACCTGGGGGCGTCAGAGGGAGCGGAGCACCCGGGCGCGGTCGTGGCGGGCGCGGATCGCCACGTCGGATTCGGGCGCGGCGCCTTCGAACGCGTGCGGGCAGCCGGGGCGCACGTGCAGCTCCACCGGGACTCCGGCGAGCGACAGCCTGCGCGCGTAGTCGATGTTCTCGTCCCGGAAGATGTCGAGGTCCCCGACCTCCACGTACGCCGGTGGGAGGTCCCTCAGGTCGGTGGCGCGGGCGGGCGCCGCGGCGGCGGGCACGTCCGGGCCGCCCGCGAGGTCGCCGAGCAGCGCGCCCCAGCCGGTCGCGTTCCGCGCGTAGGACCAGGTCGCGAGTTCCGCCAGCTCCGGATCGGGTTCGGTGGTGCGGTCGTCGAGCATCGCGTAGATCAGGATCTGCCGGGCGAGGCGCGTGCCGCGTTCCCGCGCCAGCAGCGCGGCCCCGGCGGCGAGGCCACCTCCCGCGCTCTCGCCCATGATCGCGATGCGCGCCGGGTCGACGCCGAGCTCGGCCGCGTGCTCGTGCAGCCAGGTCAGGCCGGTGCAGGCGTCCTCGACGGGCGCGGGGTGCGGATGTTCGGGCGCGCACCGGTAGTCCACGACCAGCACCGGAACCCCGGTGGCCGCGACGAGCCCGGCCGCATTCGGCAGGCACGGCCGCGCATCGCCGAACACCATCCCGCCGCCGTGCAACCACACCACCGCCGAACCGGGTGGCGCGCCGTCCGCGGTGAGCCACCAGAGCCCGATCTCCGCGCCGTCGAAGCCGATCGCGGTGCGCTCGGTGCCGCTGACCCCGGCAGGCAGCTCGGTCGGCACGGCGGCCATCGTCGTCGCGATGCTGCGCCGGATCGCGAGCGCGTCCCCGGGCGCCTCGGGCGCGGGCCGGTTCGCGAGGTACGCGTCCAGCACGGGCCTCAGCTCGGGATCCACTTCTAGCGGCATCGCTTCCTCCGTCCGACGGCTGGGTTCGACCCTAGCCGCGGATCACCGGGGCGCGGTCGGATTCCGCTCGCAGCGCACCGATCAGCCGCCGAGGTGCACCAGCTCCCACACGTGCCCGTCGAGGTCGCGGAAGCTGCCGCCGTACATCGGCCCCATCTCGGAGCTCGGCTTCCACGCCTCGCCACCGGCCGCGACGGCCTTCGCGACGAGGGCGTCGACCTCCTCGCGGGTGTCGACGGTGATGCAGTTGAGGACTTCGGTGGTGGCCGGGTCGGCGATCCCGCCGTTGATGAACTCCCGGAACCGGTCGTGCTCCAGCAGCATCGCGAAGATGTTCTGCTCCAGGACCAGGCACGCGGTCCGCTCGTCGGAGTACTCGTCGTTGAACTCGAACCCCAGCTCGGTGAAGAACGTCCGCGACTTCCGGACGTCCTCGACCGGCAGGTTCACGAAGATCATGCGCATGGTCGGCTCCTCGGGTCGGTGTGCTCGTCCCGTTGAGCGCGTTGACCACGCGGACCGTTACCGCCCGAACCGCCCGCCCTTGACCGCGCCGAGGAACCGCGCGAACGCGCCGTGCCCGAACGCCAGCACGGGGCTCGCGGCCCCGAACTTGGAGTCCCGGACGACGGTGCCTGAGTTCCCGATGGCGACTTCGACGCAGTTGTCGTTCCCGCTGCTGCGGCTGGACTTCCGCCAGGCGTCCGCGTCGAAGCCGTGTGTCGACCTATCGATGCTCGCGGTCGTGCGTACCAGCACCCGCATCGCGCGGTCTGGCTCCGGACGGGTCACCGGCCGAACCGCCCGTCCTTGACCGCAGCGATGAACCCGGCGAACGAGCGGTGTTCGAAGGCGAGGACCGGGCCGCTCGCGCCGAGCTTGGAGTCCCGGATGCCGGTGCCCGCGGCGACGGTGGCGACTTCGACGCAAACGCCGCCGCTTCCGTTGCTGTAGCTGGACTTCCGCCACCGAACAGGTCTGAAGTCGTCGTACTCCATGCCGTCGCTCCTGGGATCGTGCCCGGACGTGCGAAACGTGCTACGGCTCGGACGGCTACGCGCGGAACCATCCGTCCTTGATCGCGGCGAGGAAGTCCGCGAACGCGCCGTGCCCGAACGCGAGAACGGGGCTGGTCGCGCCGAGCTTGGAATCCCGGACGCCGATGCCCGCGTTCCCGATGGCGACTTCGACGCAGTTGTGGTTTCCACTGCTGTAGCTGGACTTCCGCCAGGCTTCCGGTGCGTGGTCGTGTGTCGGCTCGTCGACGTCCATGCTCGTGTTTACCGGCGTTCGAGCCGCGCGGTCTAGATCCGGACGGGGGTCACCCGAACCGTCCGCCCTTGACCGCGTCGAGGAAGTCGTCGAACGCGCCGTGGCCGAACGCGAGGACCGGGCTCGCCGCGCCGAGCTTGGAGTCCCGGATGCCGCGCAGTGCCGGAGCCGAGCCGACTTCGACGCACTGCTGCGGATTTCCCGAGCTCCGCGAGGACTTTCGCCAGTTCACGAACGTGACCGCATCCATCGGCAGGTTCCCCTTCGACTACAGGTAGGTATCCGCTTCACGAAGCAGGTACTCGCGAGATCGAACCGGATCGAGCGCGGCGCTGGTGAGCCGCGCCCAGACGTGACTGCAGTGGGCGTCGCAGCACGGCGGGCGTAGGAACGTTGATCAACTGTCGTTGACCACCTGGACGGTTACCGGCCGAGCCGCCCGCCCTTGATCGCGTCGAGGAACCGCGCGAACGCGTCGTGCCCGAACGCGAGGACTGGGCTCGCAGCCCCGAGCTTGGAGTCCCGGATGCCGGTGCCCGCGCGGACGGTGGCGACTTCGACGCAGATGCCGCCGTTTCCGGTGCTGTAGCTGGACTTCCGCCACATCGCTGAGGTCAGATCGAGGTCGATCATGAAGGCTCCTTGCGTCAGTTGCTGAAGCCGTCTGCGATTGCCTCCATCAGGGTGACGGATCGTTCCTGATCGAGTGCGCTTTCCAGAAGAGCTCCGAATGTCATGGTATAGAGCTCGACCTCGTCGGATTCCTCCACATAGAGGCTCTTGCTCAGCGTGTCCACGTAGACGACGTCATCGAAGTGCGTCTCCGCGAACCCGAGGATCGTGAACGAGCACCCCATCCCTGGATAAGCGCCGGATCCGGCGGGGAGTACGCG
Organism: Saccharopolyspora sp. NPDC047091; assembly: GCF_040643635.1. Classification (NCBI taxonomy): domain Bacteria; kingdom Bacillati; phylum Actinomycetota; class Actinomycetes; order Pseudonocardiales; family Pseudonocardiaceae; genus Saccharopolyspora; species Saccharopolyspora sp. NPDC047091. Next base: position 1,799 of record NZ_JBEYUS010000128.1, on the reverse strand, counting down.
GACATCGACGTTTTCGTGTCCGGTGAGTTCGATCAGACGCCTGATCTGCTCGGAGGTGACCGCTGCGCCTCCGACGGCTTGGCGCAGTGCGGGTTCCCAGATGATGGCGTCGACGCGCAACGGGTTGTCCGACGTCAACCGGCTTTGCCGTAGTGCGCGGACCTCTGCCCGACGCTTCATCGTGCGCAGGTCCGTGCGCGGTAGCCCTGGGGCGGCGAGAGCCACGGCGTAGTCCTCGGTCTGGAGGATGCCCGGCACCAGGTCCGCGATGAAGGCGCGTTCGGTGGTGGCTTCGGATTCGAGCTCGATGAAGTCCTGCGCGGCGCTGAACAGCACGTCCGTGCCGTAGTCGTGCCACCAGCCCGTTTCCTTGGCGTTCAAAGTGGCTTGGAACAGGGCGTTGCGCTCGTCTTCCGGGATGTCGTAGACGAGACCCAGTGCGATGACGTCGACGCCCTGGATGGGCTGCGCGGCGTTCTCGATCTTGCTGATCTTGGCCGGTGACCACTTCAGCAGCTTGGCGGCTTCGGCGTTCTTGTGGCCTGCTCGCGTGCGCCACTTCCGGAGTTCGCGGCCGATTCGGCGCAGCCGCACGTTCGCCTTGAACTCGTCGGGCATCGGCTGCCTCCTCGTGGCGTGCCTACGTCGATCATCAGGCGAAACCCTACGAGGCCAGGAGGGATCGTCTCTGGGCCAGTCGAACGGATGATGCGCGAAAGCTTTCGTGTGAGAAACGTTGACGGCACTGCTTCCCGTCTTCGACTCTCGTGATCACCAACCGCGAAGTCGTGGACCAGGAGGTGGCCGATGAACGTCATGGAGGCTCGGTTCGGGTCGCACCTGGGGGTGATCGCGGCGACCGTGCGCGCCGGGTTCCGGTTCCGGTACCTGCCGTCGCTCGCGGAGATCGACGCCGTGCAGGGCTTCCGGGTTCGCGCGGGCGCGATGGACGTCTACCTGGTCCGCGCCGAGCAGGACGCGTTGGCCGCCCGCTTCCGGGTGGACGACCTCGAAGACCCGGTGCCGCACGCGATCTGGCACCGGCGGGGGAGCGTCGCCGACGTCGTCGCCGACCTGCTCGCCCTGCCCGCGCACGGCACCCCCGGCGCGCCGACGGCCCCGCTGCGCTGCCGCGAAGTCGGCTGGATCTTCGGCCTGCGGTCGTGAGGTCGAAACCGTTCCTGCCGATGACCTGGTGCTTCGAGCCGGCGGGCGGTGGCCACACGTTCCGCTGGGGGCGCGGATCCGGGGTGATCACGGTGCACCGCGGGGACGTGCGCGGCTCGCACGGCGACGAGGCGCTCGTGGACACCGTGCGGGTCGGTCGCGACTGGGTCGACGACCGCGACCTGCGCGTCGAGGCGCGGCGCTGGCTCCGCGCCGAGCAGGACCGGCTGCGGAGGGCCGCTGCGAACGGCGGCTGAGAACGGTCGCTGGGAGGGGTGGCTGAGAGCGGCGGCTGAGAGTGGCAGCTCAGCACGGCCGCTGAGAGCGGCGGCTCGGCACGACCAGCTGAGAACGGCGGCTCAGCCCGACCAGCTGAGAGCGGCGGCTCGGCACGAGCCGCTGAGAACGGCGGCTCGGCACGACCGCTGCGGGCGGCCGGCCGCTGAGCAGCGAAAAGCCGCCCCCCTCGCGGGAGCGGGCCCGGCGTGATCCGCCCCGACGGCGCCGGGTCGTCCGGGCCGGGGGGGGGGGGGGGGGCCCCCGCCCCGGGCCCCCCCCCCCGGGGGGGGGATGTTATTGAGATGAGCAGAAGTAAAACAATAAAACACCCATCAAAATAGTTTTTTGTCTTG
>NZ_JBEYUS010000127.1:0-7315 GCF_040643635.1 Saccharopolyspora sp. NPDC047091 | reverse complement strand
AGGAACTCGGGTTCCGCCGGGAAGTCCGGCTCTTCCGGGAAGTCCGGCTCCGCCGGGAGTTCGGGTTCGGCGCGGGCGATCCCGGCTGCCACCGCAGTCCGCCCGATCCCGCCCGGCACGGCTCGGTCCACTGCGGACTCCGGCATGGCCATCGCGGCCCGCACCAGGTCCGCCCCCGCCGCGACCGCGCTGCGCCGCTCCCCCAGCGGATCCGCGGGCCAGGACATCGACCGCAGCGCGTCGGCGAGCGGGTTCTCCGCGTCCTCCTCGGGTTCGTCCGCCCACCGCTGGATCTCGCCCGCGCCGCTGCCGCGCAGCACGTCGGCCAGTTCGGTGAGGAACGGCGACGGCCCCTTCGGCTTCTTGCCGCCTTCCTGCCACCAGTGCCCGGACAGCAGCAGCACGCGTTCGGATCGGGTCAGCGCCACGTACAGCAGCCGCCGCTCCTCGGTGAGCCGCCGGTCCTCGAACTCGCCGTCGTGGCGCTTGAGCTCGTCGCCGATCTCCTTGCGGTCCATGCCGCCCAGCCGGTCCAGGTCCAGGTCGGGCAGGTCCTGCGCGTCGCCGCGCATCGTCGCGGGCAGCTGGGTGACGGAGGTCAGCCACGAACCGGAGTGCCTGCGGCCGGGGAACACCTGCTGCACCAGGTGCGGGACGGCGACGACCTCCCATTCGAGGCCCTTCGCGGCGTGCGTGGTGAGCACCTGCACCCGGTCGTCGGCGACCTCCACCTCGCCGGGTTCGAGGCCGTCCTCGGCGCTCTCGGCGGCGGTGAGGTAGTCCAGCAGCGCGGACAGCGGGGCGGACGGGCTGGCGGTGGCGAAGTCGGTGACGACGTCGGCGAACGCGTCCAGGTGGATGCGGCCGGCGCCGACCGGGCGGGCGAGGCTCTCGATGTCCAGCAGCAGGGTCCGTTCGACGTCGGCGACGAGCTCCGGCAGCGGCTGGTCCATCCGGCGCCGCAACGCGGCCAGTTCCTTGCCCAGCCGCTGGATCCGCTCGTACCCGGTGGCCGAGTAGCCCTCCGGCGTGCCGGGGTCGTCGAGCGCGTCGACCAACCCGGCCTGTTCGGCGTGCTCGCCGGGCAGCTGGTCGGCCACCTCCTCGCCGCCGTCGGGCGCGCCTGCGCCGAGCCGCCGGGCGCGCTCCCACAGCGCGGCCACGTCGGCCGCGCCGAGGCGCCAGCGGGCACCGGTGAGCAGCCGCATCGCCGCCGACCCGGCGAGCGGTTCGACGAGCACCCGCAGCGCGCTCACCAGATCCCGCACCTCCGGTTCGTCGAGGAGCCCGCCGAGCCCCACGACCTCCACCGGCAGCCCGCGTTCCCGCAGCGCCCCGGCGAGACCGGCCATGTCGGAGCGCCGCCGCACCAGCACGGCCGCGGTCGGCGGGGCCCCCGTCTCGTCGAGCGCCGCGTGCCACTGCTCGGCGATCCGGTCGGCGACCCAGTTCCGTTCGGTGCGCACGTCCTCGACCAGCACGGCCCGGATGTCGCCCGCCCCGGCGCCGTCGCGGGCGCGCAGCTCGTCGACCTCCAGCCCGGCGTCGCGCAGCGGCGCGGAGGCGGCGTTGGCGAGGCTGAGCACTTCCGGCGGGTTGCGGAAGCTGGTCAGCAGACCGTAGCGCCGGGCGGGCACGGCCCTGCCGTCCTCGGCGCGCGGGAAGTCCGTGGTGAACCGCGGCAGGTTCGCGGCACTGGCCCCGCGCCAGCCGTAGATGGCCTGCGCGGGGTCGCCGACGGCGGTGACCGGCAGCGGATCGGTGCCGGGCGCGGCACCGCCGAACAGGGCGCGCAGCAGGACGCGCTGGGCGTGCCCGGTGTCCTGGTACTCGTCGAGCAGCACCGCGCCGTAGCGCTCCCGCTCGCCCGCGACCACTTCGGGGTGCCCGGTGGCGAGCAGCGCGGCCAGCGACATCTGGTCGGCGAAGTCCATCGCCGCGTCACGCCGCTTCTGCTGCTGGTAGGCCTCCAGCAGCGGCAGCAGCGCGGCCCGCAGCCGCTGCGCCGCGATGATCTTCGTGAGGTCCTGGGGCAGTTCGGCGCGCTGCCGCTTCGCCCGCGGCGCGTCCTCGATGAGGCGGCTGAGCCGTTCGGCGTGCTCCCGCAGCCGGTCCGGGCGCACCAGGTGCTCGGCGAGCTCACTGGCCAGCGACAGCAGGTAGCTCGTGACGGTGGCCGGCACCTTCTCGGTGTCCAGGTCCTCGGTCCAGGTGGACACGACGCGGTGCGCGAGCTGCCAGGACGCGGTCTCGGTGAGCAGCCGCGCGCCCGGTTCCACCGGGATCCGCAGCCCGTGCTCGCCGACGAGCCTGCCCGCGTACGCGTGGTAGGTCAGCACGGTCGGTTCCTCGGCGAGGACCTGGCCGCGCAGCACCCCGCTCGGATCGACCTCGTCGAGCAACCCCGATCCGGCGAGCCGCCGCAGCCGCGCCCGCACCCGGTCGGCGAGCTGGCGGGCGGCCTTGCGGGTGAAGGTGAGGCCCAGCACGTGTTCCGGGGTGACGAACCGGTTCGCGACCAGCCACACCACGCGGGCGGCCATCGTCTCGGTCTTGCCCGCGCCCGCGCCCGCGACGACGAGCGCCGGTTCGGCGGGGGCGGCGATCACCGCGGCCTGCTCGGGCGTCGGCGGGTGCATCCCGAGCCCTTGGGCGATGCGGTGCGGGCTCAGCAGTTCCGACACGCCCCGATCCCCTTCCACGCTCACGTCACCGGTTCCCCGCCGGTTCTAGCACTCCGCACCGCCGCCGCGGCCGAGCGCCCCGCCGGTACCGCAGGTCAACGGCCCGCTCGCCCGGCCGGACCACGCCGGTGGACCGGTCACCCGCCGTCGGTGGTGCCGGGTCGGGTTCTCGATCCCGCGGCCGCCGGGGCGATCGGCCGCACCGGCCGGGTCAGCGGCGCTTCTTGGTGGGGGACACCGGCTTCAGCTGCCGCTCGCACTCGCAGTTGCTGTCGTACACGGCCTCCGCGGTGATCGTCGGTCCCTCGTTGAGGCCGGTCACGATCGTCTCGCCGCGCTGCGATTCGGCGAGCCAGATCTCGGTCTCGTCGGTGAACGCGACCTCGTCCTCGGTGAGCCCCATGGCGGCGCGCAGGGTGCCGGCGAGCCAGGCCGCGACCTCGTCGGGCGAGTGCATGACCTCGTCGGGGTCCAGCATTCGCCGTTCCGCGGCGCTCAACGCGTGGGTCAGCGCGGACCGCTCGACGTATCCGTGGTGGTGCAGGCCGTTCGAGTGCTGCGCCATGACTTCCCCTTCATTGCCGGATCCACACCAACGTAGCGGCCCGCCGCTCCCCCTTTCGAACTCCGCACCGACGTGATCGCGAATCTCACCCCGCAGACGGGCTGCCCGGGGGCCGGGCCGCTCGGCCGCCCGACGGGGGCGGCGAGTGCACGACCACCGCGTCGCCGTGCCCACCGGCCGGGCCGATCACCCGCGCGGGAGCACCGGGCGGGTGACGCAGGCCATAGCACCGCGGCGCCCCATCACTGCCCGACCTGGCGGCCTTCCGGGTGGACGGGGCAGGACGGGCGGGCCGGGCAGCGGGGGCAGTCGGAGTTCTCGGCGGCGAGGTAGGCGGGACCGACGCTGGCGGCGCCCGCGTCCTGCACGACGTCCAGCCACACCCGCAGCCGTTCCTCGTCGAGGCCGTCCTGGGCGCGTTCGGTCCACGGGCCCTGCCGGGAGGGCTTGGCGACGTAGAGCAGCCGGGCGCCGCCGGGTTCGGCGCGCTCGTCGTCGCCGTCGGAATCCCCGGAGCCCCCGGAATCCCCGGACTCCGCGGAGAACGCGCCGAGCGCGGCGGCCAGCTGGTACACGGCGAGCTGCGGGTGCTCCTGCGCTTCGTCGCCGCTGACCGCCGATTTGCTGGTCTTCACGTCGACGACGACGGGCCTGCCGCCGCCGTCGGCTTCGAGCCGGTCCACCCGGCCGCGCAGCCGCAGCCGCGGGCCGCCTTCCCGGCTCGGCACCTCCAGGTCGAGGTCTCGTTCGACTCCGAGCTGGGTGAGCTCGCCGCGGCTGCTCTCCAGCCAGCCGAGGAACGCGTCGAGCATGCCCTCGACCCGCCGCCGCTCGTGCCGGGAGAACCAGGGCGCGCCCGCGTCGACCTGCTGCCACGCCTGGTCGAGGGCGGTGCGCAGCTGGTCGCGGTCGGCGCCTTCGGCGGCCTTCTCCACCAGCGCGTGCACCAGGGTCCCGGTGACGGAGGCGAGTTCGGCGGCGTCCTCCCCGCCGTGGCGCTGCACCATCCAGCGCAGCGGGCACTTGCTCAGCACATCCACTGTGGACGGCGAGATGCGGACGGCTTCGCCCGGGCCGGTCAGCGGTTGCGCGGTGGAGCTCTCCGGCAGGCCGTACCAGGAATCCGGGTCGGCGCCGGGAATTCCGGCGCGGGCGAGCCGGGCGAGCTGGGTCGCGGCGCGTTCCCGGCGGCCCGGTTTGGCCTCCCCGTCGCACACCACCTTGCGCAGTTCGGCGACGAGTTCGCCCAGCACCAGCCCGCGTTCCGGCCGCAGCAGCGGGCGCTGCTCGGCGTCGGAACCGAGGCCCTCCAGCTCGTCGAGGAACCGGGACGGCTGCTCGTCCTCGCCGCGCACCGCGCTCACCAGCAGCGTCCGCCGCGCGCGTCCCGCCGCGACCAGCAGCAGCCGCCGCTCCTCGGCCAGCAGCGGTGCGGTCGCCGACACCCGCTCCTGCTCGTCCACCCCGGACAGCAGGTCCACCAGCCGGCCGGTGTGCAGCAGCGAGCCGCGCAGCCGCAGGTCCGGCCAGGTCCCCTCCTGCACGCCGGGGATCGCCACCACCTGCCACTCGCGGCCCGCCGAAGCGTGCGCGGTCAGCACCGACACCGCGTCCCCGGCCGGGGCGGTCGCGGCGAGGCTGCTGCCGGTGATGCGCTGCTTGCGCAGCTCGTCCACGAAACCGGCGATGTCCGAGCCCGGTTTGCGGTCCGCGTACTGGGCGGCGGCGTCGAACAGCGCGACCACCGCGTCCAGGTCCCGGTCCGCCTGCGCGCCCGCGATGCCGCCGCGCTCGGAGGACGCGACCCAGCGCCTTTCCAGGTCGCAGGCCTTCCACACCCGCCACAGCGCCTCTTCCACGCCCTGGGCGGACACCTCGGCGGCGGTGGCGAGCAGCGCCGCGACCCGGCGGGCCGGGCGGGCCGCGGCGTCCTCCAGCCCGGCGAGCCGGTCCCGGTCCCGCAGCACCTCCACCAGCAGTTCGCCGCTGGAGCGCTGCCCGCCGGTCGCCTTCTGCAGCCGCAGCAGCCCGCGCCGCAACCGGCGCAGCGCCAGCGGATCGGCGCCGCCCAGCGGGGAGGTCAGCAGCTGTTCGGCGGCGTCCGGGTCCAGCTCCGCCGGGTTCGCCGCGCAGTGCACCAGGGTCAGCAGCGGCCGGACCGCGGTGCGGTGCGCGAGCGGCACGTCGTCCACCGGCAGCACCAGCGGCACTCCGGCGGCGAGCAGCGCGCGGCGCAGCACCGGCAGCGACTGTCCGGTGGAGCGCACGATCACCGCCATGTCCGACCACGGCACCTCGTCCAGCAGGTGCGCGCGGCGCAGCTGGTCGGCCACCCACGCCGCTTCCTGCGCCTGGGTGCCGAGCAGCCGCACCTGCACCGAGCCGCCGTCGCCGTCCGGCGGTCGCAGCGCGCGCTGAGGTCCGGCGCCGGGCAGCCCCTCGATCAGCCTGCCGACGGCGGCGTGCACCGCGGGCGACATCCGGTGCCCGGTGGTGAGCACTTCGGTGCGGTCGGCCGCGGCGCCGGTGAAGCAGCCGGGATCGGCGCCGCGGAAGGAGAACACCGCCTGGTCCGGGTCCCCGGCGAGCAGGAACTCGCGCGCCGTGCCGCCGAGCAGCCGCAGCAGCTCGAACTGCTGCGGGTCGAGGTGCTGGGCGTCGTCGACGAGCAGGTGCCGCACCCGGTCCTGCTCGGCGGCCAGCAGCGCCCGGTCGTTGCGGAAGGCCAGCAGCGCCTGGGCGACGAGTTCCGCCGCGTCCAGCTCGGCACCACCGTGACCGCCGCCGCGCAGCAGCGTCACCTGCTCGTACTGCACGCCGAACCGCCCGGCGGCCACCCATTCGGGACGGTCGTGCTGCTGCCCAAGTTCGATCAGCCTGCTCGGGCCGATGCCGCGTTCGGCGACGCGCAGCAGCAGGTCGCGCAGTTCCCCGGCGAAGCCCTCCACCGGCAGCGCGGCGCGCAGCGACTCCGGCCAGTGCCGCGCGCCGCCCTCGATGTCCCCGTCCAGCAGTTCGCGCACCAGCGCGTCCTGGTCGGGGCCGTTGAGCATCCGCGGCGGGGCGGAACCGGCGCGCACCGCCTGCAGCCGCAGCACGGCGAACGCGTAGGAGTGCACGGTGCGCACCAGCGGCTCCGGCGCGGTGCGCAGTTCGGACCCCGCGGTGAGCCGCCGGGTGATCTGCGCGCGCATCCGGGTCGCGGCGGCCCGATCTGCGGTGAGGACCAGCACGTTCTCCGGGTCGGCGCCGCCGCGCAGGATGCGGTCGGCGGCGACCTCGGCGATCAGCGAGCTCTTGCCGGTGCCGGGCCCGCCGAGCACCCGCACGGTGCCGCCGTCGCCGTCCAGCACCCGCCGCGCGGGCTCGTCCCAGCTCAGCCGCTGTGCACCGCCGGACCGGCGCACCAGCAGCGGTGCCGAGCGGCGGTGCTGCTCACCCGAGGTCGAGCGGCGGGACGTGTCGCGCTCTCGACCGGGGGCGCTCTTCGGGGCGGGCATGCCACCGATGGAATCACGGGACACCGACGCCGAACCCGCAGGCCACGCCGCGCGACTCGCGAGGACGGCGCATCCCCGCCCTGCCGCGGATGCCGCCCGCCACCGCCTCCGAGCGCACGACGACTCGCTGATCAGCACCGACGCGGCCGGAATTCGCGATCGACGAGGACGGCTACGAAGGTCGGAGACGCGCTGCACGCTCGCGTTCGTCAGCCGACGGTGCCTGCACACCGGCCCGGGACGGCCGGCGCCCGCTGGACGGCCCGGACGGGGACACCATCGCGGAGATCCGAGCCGGCGGCGACGACGTGATCCCGTCCATCGGCGGCTGGGCGGGCGACCAGCTCGGCGAGACCTGCCAGGACCCGGTGCCCCTGGCCGCGGCCTACCAGCAGGTGATCGACACCCACGGCTTCACGGCCATCGACGCCGCTTCACCTCCTGGTCGGTCAACCGCGACCGGGCGTGCGAGGGCGAGCGCACCGACGCCTGCGGCGGTGCCGAGCAGCGGCCGTGGGAGTGCACCGCCGTCGTGGCGGGCTTCGCCGGCTGATCCGGCCGCGCGC
>NZ_JBEYUS010000126.1:0-7350 GCF_040643635.1 Saccharopolyspora sp. NPDC047091 | reverse complement strand
GCGGGATTCTCGCGAGGACAGCTTTTTCCCTCGTGGCGGAGCCACTTGGGAAAAAGATCCCGCAGCGAGAATCCCGCTGAGGTTCCGCCACCCGCCCCCGAAGCAGAACGAGCCGACTCCTCAGTCCACCAGGGCCTGGTAGACGAGTTGGTGGAGCTGGGAGCGGATGGGGTGGGTGCCGGACGGGATGAGCTGGGTGAAGAACTGCACCGTCAGCTCTTCCGCCGGGTCCACCCAGAACGCGGTGCTGGCGAGGCCGCCCCAGGACAGCTCGCCGGGCGTGGAGATCACGTGCGAGGCGACGGGGTCCTCCACGACGGCGAAGCCGAGCCCGAACCCCTTGCCCGCGTTGGCGACCTCGGAGAAGGACCCGTTGGCGATCTGGTCCAGGTGCGCGCCGCCGGGCAGGTGGTTGCGGCCCATGTAGCGCACCGTCCGGTCGCTGAGCAGCCGCACCCCGTCCAGCGCTCCGCCGCCGAGCAGCATGCCGGTGAACCGGTGGTAGTCGTGGGCGGTGGACACCAGTCCGCCGCCGCCGGACAGCGCGCGCGGTGCGGCGTCGGCGGGCGGGTTCTTCGGCACGGTGGCCTTGCCCGCGGAGTCGGCGAGGTACAGCGCGGCGAGCCGGTCCTTGTCCTGCGCGGGCACCGCGAACCCGGTGTCGGTCATGCCGAGCGGTTCGAAGATGCGGGTGCGGAAGAACTCGTCGAGCCCCATGCCGGAGGCGACTTCGACGACGCGGCCGAGCACGTCGGTGGACACCCCGTAGTTCCACGCGGTGCCGGGTTCGAACAACAGCGGCATCGCCGCGTAGTCGTCGCACACGCCGGCCAGGTCCTGGTCGGGGGTGCCGAATTCGTAGCCGGTGCGCCGGTAGATCTCGTCGACGGGGTTGAGCCGGTTGAACCCGTAGGTGAGCCCGGAGGTGTGGGTGAGCAGGTGCCAGATCCGCACCGGCTCGGTCGCGGGCCGGGTCTGCGGGGCGCGGGCGGGGCCGCCGGTGTAGACGCGCTGCTCGGCGAAGGAGGGGATGAACGCGCCGACCGGGTCGGTGAGCTCGAAGGCGCCCTCTTCGTAGAGCATCATCGCCGCGACCGAGGTGATCGGCTTCGTCATCGAGTAGATCCGGAAGATCGTGTCGTCCTCGACGGGCGCGCCGGTGGTGATGTCCCGCTGCCCGTGCGAGCTGAAGTGCGCGACGACGCCGCGCCGGGCGATGAGCAGCTGCCAGCCGGGGAGCCTGCCGTCGGCGACGTACTCCGCGAAGTGGCGGTCGATGCGCCGGAGGCGCTCGGGGTCGAAACCCGCCTGGACGGGATCGGTCTGCAGCTGCACTTGATCATTCTCCTTCGCCGGGGCCGTCACCTTTCTACTCGCCGGTACCGACGGCGTGCCAGCGTGTTCCCCGGCACGTCGTCGCGCTGCGCGATCGCGTTGTCACCGGTCGCGAACGGTCCGGGTGCGCCACGCGCGGGGGCGCGGGCGGTTTCCGCTCGGGTTCCCGGCGGACGGCGGGCCGCTGATCACCGGAATCGCCGTCGGCGGCGGAATCCCGTTGGCACGGCGGTGTTTCTCCTGGCGAGACCTGTTCGCGGCGGCCGGGCCGAGCGAGTAGCGTCGAACGGGTGACGAATTCTCGGACCCCACCCCCCGGGCTGCCCGGCACGGCGGGGGAGCTGCGTGCCAGCGGACACCTGCCGTACAGCGTGAAGACCGAGGTGCGCCGCAACCTGCTGACCGCGCTGCGCTCGGGGAATCCGCTGTGGCACGGCATCGTCGGTTTCGAGCGCACCGTGCTGCCGCAGCTGGAGCGCGCGCTGATCGCGGGCCACGACGTGGTGCTGCTGGGCGAGCGCGGGCAGGGCAAGACGCGGCTGCTGCGCGGGCTGACGGCGCTGCTGGACGAGTGGACGCCGGTGATCCCCGGCTCCGAACTGGACGAGCACCCGCTGGAGCCGATCACCCCGGGCTCGATCCGCCGCGCCGCCGAGGAGGGCGACGCGCTGCCCGTCGCGTGGCGGCACCGCGAGGACCGCTACGTGGAGAAGCTGGCGACCCCGGACACCGCGGTCGGCGACCTCATCGGTGACGTGGACCCGGTGAAGGTCGCGGAAGGACGGTCTCTCGGCGACCCGGAGACCATCCACTTCGGACTGGTACCGCGGGCGCACCGCGGCATCGTGACCATCAACGAGCTGCCGGACCTGGCCGAGCGGATCCAGGTGGCGCTGCTGAACGTCATGGAGGAGCGGGACGTGCAGGTCCGCGGGTACAGCCTGCGGCTGCCGCTGGACGTGCTGCTGGTGGCCACGGCGAACCCCGAGGACTACACCAACCGCGGCCGGATCATCACCCCGCTCAAGGACCGCTTCGGCGCGGAGATCCGCACCCACTACCCGGTGGAGCTGGACGACGAGATCTCGCTGATCCGGCAGGAAGCGCTGCTGGAAGCCGAGGTCGGCGACCACCTGCTGGAGGTGCTGGCCCGGTTCGTGGGGCACCTGCGGGAGTCCTCGGCGGTCGACCAGCGCTCCGGGGTGTCGGCGCGGTTCGCGATCGCGGCGGCCGAGACGGTGTCCGCGGCCGCGCTGCACCGGGCGGCGCTGACCGGGGAGGAACCGGCGGTGGCGCGACCGGTGGACCTGGACGCGGTTCCGGCCGTGCTGCGCGGCAAGCTGGAGTTCGAAGCGGGCGAGGAGGGCCGCGAGGACGAGATCCTCCGCTACCTGCTGCGCCGTTCGGTCGCCGACACGGCCCGCGGCCTGTTCGCCGGGCTGGACCTGAGTTCGCTGATCTCGGCCGTCACCGGCGGGCACCAGGTCGCCACCGGTGAGCGGGTGGCGGGCGCCGACGTGCTGCGGGCGTTGCCGGAACTGCCGGTGCTGCACCAGGTCGCCGAGCGGCTGGACGTGCGCGCCGGGGATCCGGTCGGGCGCATCGCGAGCGCGGTGGAGCTGGCGCTGGAAGCGCTGTACCTGGCGAAGAAGCTGGCCAAGGACACCGACGAGCAGCGGTCGGTGTACGGCTGATGCCGCGGTTCCGGTACGGCGCCTGGCACGGTGGTTCCGATCCGCTGGAACCGCCGGTGGACCTGCGGTCCGCGCTGGACCAGATCGGCCGGGACGTGATGGAGGGCGCGTCGCCGCGCTCCGCGCTGGAGGAGCTGCTGCGCACCGGGACCCGCGGCACCACGGGCCTCGACGAGCTGACCCGCCGGTTGTGGCAGCGCCGCAGCGAACTGCAGCGCAGGCACAACCTGGACGGCACGGTGCAGGAGGTGCGCAGGCTGCTGGACCGCGCCCTGGAGCAGGAGCGCGCCGCGCTGGCCGCCGAGGACGGCGAGGACGCGCGGTTCCGGGAGATGCAGCTGGGCGCGCTGCCGCCGGACGCGGGCGGTTCGGTGCGGGAGCTCGCCGAGTACGACTGGCGTTCGTCCGACGCGCGCGAGACGTTCGAGGAGATCCAGCGGATGCTGGGCGGCGAACTCCTGGAACAGCGCTTCCGCGGCATGAAGCAGGCGCTGCAGGACACCTCGCCGGAGGACGTGGAGCGGGTCCGCGCGATGCTCGACGACCTCTCCGAGCTGCTGGCCGCGCACGCCCGCGGCGACGCCGACGTGCCGGAGCGGTTCGAGCGCTTCATGGCCGAGCACGGCGAGTTCTTCCCGGAGAACCCGCGCGACGTGGACGAACTGGTCGACGCGCTGGCGGCGCGGTCCGCGGCGGCGCAGCGGATGTTGAACTCGATGAGCGAGCAGCAGCGCGCCGAACTGGCCGAGCTGTCCCGGCAGGCGTTCGGCGACCCGCGCATCGGTGAGGCGCTGAACCGGATGGACCAGCAGCTGCGCTCGCTGCGCCCCGGCGAGGACTGGTCCGGCCGCGGCCGGTTCCGCGGCGACCAGCCGATGGGCCTGGCGGAGGCCACCGAGGCGATGGCCGAACTGGGCGAGCTGGAGCAGCTGGCCGAGCAGCTCGGCCAGTCCTACCCGGGCGCGAGCCTGCAGGACATCGACCTGGAGGCGCTGGAGCGGCAGCTCGGCGAACGGGCCGTGGTGGACGCGCAGCGGCTCGCGGACATCGAGAAGCAGCTGCGCGGGCAGGGCCTGCTGCAGCGCGGACCGGACGGGAACCTGCGGCTGAGCCCGCGCGCGATGCGCAGGCTCGGCGAGACGGCCTTGCAGTCGGTGGTCTCGCAGCTCCGTTCCCGCAAGGGCGACCGCGACACGGACCGGGCGGGCGCGGCGGGGGAGCTCACCGGGACCACCCGGCCGTGGGCGTACGGCGACACCGAACCGTGGGATGCCGTCCGCACCGTGCGGAACTCGGTGCTGCGGCGCGCCGCGGCGGGCCCGTCGGCGCCCCGGCTGGACATCGAGGACCTGGAAGTCGCCGAGACCGAGCAGCGGTCCCGGGCGGCGGTGGCGCTGTGCGTGGACACCTCGTGGTCGATGGTGCAGGACGGCCGCTGGGGGCCGATGAAGCGCACCGCGCTGGCGCTGAACCACCTGGTCGCCACCCGGTTCCGCTCGGACGCCCTGCAGCTGGTCACCTTCGGCCGGTACGCGTCCGCAGTGGACGTGGGAGAGCTGGCGGCGCTGGAGGGAACCTGGGAGCAGGGCACCAACCTGCACCACGCGCTGCTGCTGGCCGGCAGGCACCTGCGGCGGCACTCGGACGCGCAGCCGGTGGTCCTCGTCGTCACCGACGGCGAACCGACCGCGCACCTGGAACCCGACGGCGAAGCCGTGTTCCAGTACCCGCCGACTCCGCGCACCCTCGGCGTCACGCTGTCCGAAGTGGACTCGTTGCACCGGTTGGGCGCGACGCTCAGCGTGTTCATGCTCGGCGAGGACCCCCGCCTGGAGGCGTTCGTCGACGTGGTCGCCCGCCGCGGTGGTGGCCGGGTCGTCGCCCCCACCGCCGACGGGCTCGGCGCGGCGGTCGTCGGCGACTACCTCCGCACCAAGCGCCGGCGTTGACGGGCCCTCACAGGTACGAGCCGGTGAGCAGTTCGAGGTAGTGGCCCGACGGGTCCAGGAGGTAGACGCCGCGGCCGCCGTGGCCGGTGTTGATCTCACCGGGACGGGTGCGCTGCGGGTCCGCCCAGTGGTCCCGGCCGGCGATCCGCGCGCGGGCGCGGTCGAAGTGCGCGTCGTCCAGCCGGAAGGCGTAGTGCTGCGGCGGGAACTCCACCGGCGGGGTGGCGAATTGCAGCAGGACGCCGTCCGGGAGCCGGACGTTGACGAACGGGCCCCACGACGGGGCTTCGTCGGCCTCGAGCAGGTCCCGGTAGAACTCGGCCATCTCGGCCGGATCCGTCGAAGCGATGATCGTGTGGTCGAAGCGGGCTGCCACGGTCCTCCTCGGTCGGTGCGGGTGACGTCGAGTGCACTCGCCGACGAGGGGGCGCGCGGATCAGCCGCCGACCAGGTGGCCGTCCCGGGAGCGGCCGGTACCGGCCTGACTGGTCATCACGCGGTGATCGTACCGCTCGGCCACCGGGCCCGTCCGTGTTCTCGACCGATCACCGGAGGCCGCGCGGTCAGGTCGCGAGGAGCTCGCGGGCGGTGGTGACCGCCTCGGTCAGGCTCTCGACGAGCGGAGCACCGGACCCGGCGAAGTGCTCGCGGGCGTGCAGCGCGCTGCGGCCCGAGTGGTAGACCACGCAGCGGGCGCCGACCGAGGCGGCCGCCGCCGCGTCGTCCACCGTGTCGCCGATGAACACCACCCGCGCCGGATCCGGATCGCCCAGCTCCCGCAGGTGGGCGCGGACGTGCGCGGCCTTGGTGTCGGCGAAATCGCCGCTGCGGCCCTGCACGTGCCGGAAGGAACCGGTGATCCCCGCCGCTCGCACCATCGGGACCAGCACCTCGTGCGGGCACATCGACAGCAACGACTGGGTGCCGCCGGACGCCGCCCACCCGGCGAGCGCGACCTCCGCGTCCACGGCCAGCGCCAGGTCCGGCAGCGCCCGCGTGTAGTGCTCGTCGAACCCGCCGAGCAGCTCCGCCAGCTCGGCCGCCGCCAGCGGACCGTTCGCCAGCCGCTCGCAGAACGCCGAGATCGGCCGGGTGAACAGCCGCTGGTGGTCCTCGACCGTCACCACCAGGCCCGCGTCGGCGAACGCCGCGATGACCGCGCCGATCATCGCGTCCCCGTCGTCGAGCAACGTCCCGTTCCAGTCCCACACGATGTGGCCGCTCGGCATGGGCCCTCCCGTCGTCCCCGCGACTCTCGCGGACCGCGGTCGCCGGCGTCCAGCTCCGCTCAGGTGAACGGCCCGCGCCTCCCGGCCGGGCCGATCACCTCGCGTGATCAGCTCTGGTCGGCGCCGACCAGCTGGGACTTCTCATGGGCCTCTTCCTGGGCCATGGACTTGCGGGCCGCGTTGATCTGGCGGCGGCCCCAGCTCTCCGAGAGGCCGTAGCGCTTGGCCAGCTCGGCGGGCTTCACCGGCTGCTCGGCCGCCACCGACATGCGGTAGTCGTAGCGGGCCGCGGACCGCTTGTCCTGGTCGCTCATCGGCCCGTCCGGGACCGGGGGCAGGGTGAGCGTCTGCTCGGTGTCCTGGACATCGGTCGGCTTCTTCGCGCCGCCGGCGGTGGTCGCGGCGGGCTTCTGCTTGGCGGCGCCGGACTTGGCGGTGGTCTTCGCGGCGGCCCCGGTCTTCGCGGCCTCGGTCGCCGAGGTGTCGGTCTCGGGGGTGTCGGTTTCCGCGGTGCCGGTCTCGGGGGTGGGCGCAGCGGCTCGGTCGTCCTGCTCTGCGGTGACCTTCGGCAGTTCGAGCGTGACCGTGGGGGCGTCCGCGGTGCCGCCGGTGGCGAGCTCGGACCGCGCCTCCTCGGCGGGCCGCTGCGCGTTCCGCGCGGTGGTCGCGGGCCGCTCGTCCTGCGCGGTGGTGCCGGATTCCCGCGCCTCGGCGGCGGAATCCGCGGCGTCCGCCGCGACCGCACCGGACGCCTTCGCGGAAGGGCCGGAGTTCGTCGCGGAAGCATCGGAGCTCTTCGTGGAAGCGCCGGAGCTCGTCGCGGTGACGCCGGAGCTCTTCGTGGTGACGCCGGAGCTCGTCGCGGCGGCGGAGGTCTTCGCCGCCGCCCTGGGCGTCGTCGCGGCCGTCGCAGAATCCCGCGCCGTCGAGCCGGATTCCGCGGTCTCCGCGGCGGTGGAACCGGCCCGGACCGAGGACGCGGCGGCGCGTTCGGCGGTCGGGCGCTGCGCCGCGGGCTCGGTGGCCCGGGAGGTCTCGTTCGAGGTGGTCCGCGGCGCGTTCCGGGAGTTCTCGGCGCGTTCGTCGTCCGAAGTGGACGATTCGGTCCTGGCGGCGGGTTCGGCTTCGACGCGCGGCTGGACC
>NZ_JBEYUS010000125.1:0-7476 GCF_040643635.1 Saccharopolyspora sp. NPDC047091 | reverse complement strand
CTGATGCTCGGCCTGCTCTCGATGATCTTCTGGGGCTACCGGATGTGGTGGCTGCGCAGGCCCACCCGCGGCGGCGGCCGGGTCGGCCGGGTGCCGGAGCGCGGGGCGTGGCGGCGCGTCCCCGGGCGGATCATGGCGCCGATCATCGTGGTGGCCGCGTTCGTCGCGTACGCGCTGCCGCTGCTGGGCGCTTCGCTGCTGCTGTTCCTCGTCGTCGACATGGTGCTGGGCGCGCGCGCCCGGCGGAGCCCGGGAGTCTGATCGTGGTCGAATCGCTGCTGCTGAGCTGGGTCCTGACGGTGGTGTTCGCGGTGACGGCGGTGTGGTGCGCGATCAGCGCCACCCGGCCGGGCCTGCGGCCGAGCGATCGGCTGAGTTCGGCGAGCCACTTGGCGATGAGCCTGCTGATGATCGCGATGGTGTGGCCGTGGGGCATGGAGGTGCCTGCCAGCCCGCAACTGGTGCTGTTCGCGGCGACCGCGGTGTGGTTCGCGGCGCTCGCGGTGCTGCGGGTCCCGTGCGCGCACGGCTACGGCTCGCCGCGGCTGGCGCACGGGCACCACGCGGTGATGTCGGCGGCGATGGTGTGGATGGTGGCGGCGATGCCGCTGCTCATGCTGGGCGCGCACGATTCCGGGGGCGGCGGGCACCACCACGCGGCGGGGGCTCCCGCGTCCGGGGTGCTGGCCGCGCCCGCGGCCGCCGCGGCGCCCCCGGCTCCGGTGGTGCTGGTGTCGGCGGTGCTGGGCGCGTTCCTGGTGCTGTCCTCGGTGGCGTGGATCTCGACGGCGGTGGACGCGGCGCGGCACAACCTGAACACCGCCGACTCCACCGGCACCCCACCCGACCCGCACGCGACCCGGCTGGCCTGGGACGCGGCCTGCCACGGCGCGATGAGCATCGGCATGGGAGCCATGCTCCTGGCGATGCTCTGAAACCGTCGGCTCGGATCGCCGAGGGGGTGGGGTGGCGGAACCTCACTGCCTGTTCTCGCTGCTGCTGCCGCGTAGTGCTCGGGTGGCGGAACCTCAGCGGCTTACTCGCTGCGGGATCGATGTCTGTGTGTCCGGCACACGGCGACATCGCCGTCCTCGCGAGGAAGCCGCTGAGAACCCGCGGCGGCGCGGGTGTCTTGGGTGGTCATCGGCTCAGCGGCGTCGCCGCTGGCAGGAAACCGACAAGAGCCGTCGGGCAGGTTCAGCGACAGGCAGTCAGCGGTCTTCTCGGTGCGGGATCGATTTCACCGCTCCGCCACAGGAGAAATCGCTGTCCTCGCGAGGGGACCGCTGAGAACGCTGCGAACCCGCTGCGGTGCCGGTGGCGTGGGTGGCGTCAGCTCAGCGGCTCCGCCGCTGACGGGGAAGGGAGGACGGGACTCGTCCCGGCGGTGCGGTTCCCGTCGTCCGTCGCGGAGTGGGTAGCAGTCGCGCGGCCTCCCTCGGGGAGTCCTCGGTGCTTAGCGTGGGTTCATCGGCCCGGCACCGGGCCGTCCACTGTGGATCACCAACTGCGAGGGGGACCCCGTGTCCGTCTGGTTCATCACCGGAATCTCCCGCGGCCTCGGCCGGGAGCTGGCCGAAGCCGCGCTGCGCCACGGCCACACCGTCGTCGGCACCACCCGCACCGGCGACTCCGATCTCGACGCGGCGGACGGCCGGCTGCACACCGTGCCGCTCGACGTCACCGACCCGGAGCAGGCCGCGACCGCCGTCGCCGCCGCGCACCGCATCACCGGGCACCTGGACGTCGTCGTGAACAACGCGGGCTACGGGCTGCTCGGCGCCGTCGAGGAGGCCTCGGCGGACGAGGCGCGGCACGTGTTCGAGGTGAACTTCTTCGGCGCGCTCCGCGTGATGCAGGCTGCGCTGCCGGTGCTGCGCGCGCAGCGGTCCGGGCACCTCGTCAACGTCTCGTCCATCGCCGGTCTCGCCCCGGGCGCCGGTTCGGGGCTGTACGCGGGCGCGAAGGCCGCGCTCGGCGCGACGTCCGAGGCGCTCGCGAAGGAGGTGGCGCCGCTCGGCGTCCGCGTGACCGTCGTCGAGCCCGGCCAGTTCCGCACCGACTTCCTCACCGAGCGCTCCCGGCGCGGCACCGCCACCGCGCTCGACGACTACGCCGACACCCGCGCCGCGGTCACCGCGATGCAGGGCACGGACGGAGCGCAGGCGGGGGACCCGGCGCGCGCGGCCGAGGTGATCCTCGATGCCGTCGCCGCCCCGGAGCCGCCGATGCACCTGGTGCTCGGTGCCGACGCCGTCGGCCGGACCCGCACCAACGTGGAACGCCTCCTCGGCGACGTGCGGCGGTGGGAGGAGGCCTCCGCCGCCACCGCATTCCCCTCCTGATCCGGCGTAGCGTCGGCCGGTGCCCCGCCGACCGGTGGGACACCGGCCGGACTCGGAGGATTCGCGTGGTCGTTCCGCTGCCCGACTCGTTCCGCCGCACCGCGGTGCAGGCGGGAGACGTCCGCATCAACACCGTCGTCGCGGGGGACGGCCCACCGCTGCTGCTGCTGCACGGCTACCCGCAGACCCACCTCATCTGGCACCGGGTCGCGCCGCTGCTGGCCGCGCGGCACACGGTCGTGCTCACCGACCTGCGCGGCTACGGGGACAGCGGCAAACCCGCGGGCGGCCCGGGGCACGAGGCGTACGCGAAGCGGGCGATGGCCGCCGACCAGGTGCGGGTGATGCGGGAGCTCGGTTTCGACCGGTTCGCCGTCGCCGGGCACGACCGCGGCGGGCGGGTCGCGCACCGGCTGGCGCTGGACCACCCGGCGGCGGTGCGGGCGCTCGCCGTGCTCGACATCGTGCCGACGCGGCACGCCTTCCGGCACGTGGACAAGGCGTTCGCGGAGGGCTACTTCCACTGGTTCTTCCTCACCGCGGGCGGCGGCGTCCCCGAGCACCTCATCGGCGGCGATCCGGACTTCTGGGTCCGTACCAGGATGAACTCGCGGCACAGCGGCGGGGCGGCGTTCGACCCGGCCGCGGTCGACGAGTACGTGCGCTGCTTCGCGGATCCGGCGGCGATCCACGCGTCCTGCGAGGACTACCGGGCGGCGGCCACCGTGGACCTGGAGCACGACGAGGAGGACGCGCGGCGCGGCAACCGGATCGAGGTGCCGCTGCTGGCGATGTGGGGCGAGCACGGTTTCGTGGGACGCCACTACGACGTGCCCGCGGTGTGGCGGGAGTACGCCTCCGACGTGCGCGCGCTGCCGCTGCCCACCGACCACTACGTCCCGGAGGAGGCTCCGGAGCGGACGGCCGCGGCCCTGGACGAGTTCATCAGCGGCTGAGCCTCAGGGCGTCCGCCACGCCGCTTCGTCGAGGAGGCGGTCGGCGACCCGCTCTTCCGGCACGGCGACCCGGTTCTCCCGCAGCGCGGGGGCGAGCGCCGCGTCCCAGGGCGCCGCGGTGATCCGCCCGGCGTCGGGCCCGGCCGGATGCCGGTCCAGCGCGGCGAGGTAGTCGGCGGTGCTCATCCGCCACGGCACGGCCCCGGCCTTGGCCTGCACGTACGCGGCGATGCGGAGTCCGTCGCCGTCGAAGTCGCCGTGGTGGTGCAGCCGCGCCCCGGTCGCGCCGAGGGTGCGCAGCAGCAGCATCGCGGCACCGTTGGGCCAGCCGGAGGTGCACACCAGTGGCGGGCAGGTGCGGCCGAACCGGCGCAGCGCGCGGTCCAGCACCGCGGGTTTCTGCACGACCCACACGTCGGGCACGCCGAGCGAGATCCGTCCGGCGTCGCGCAGCTGGCCGAGGGTGATCGCGGCGGCGTGCCCGGAATCGGTGCAGGAGCGCATGATCTCGCCGCAGAGCCGTCCGCCGACGGGCTGCACCCCGGCACTGAGAACCACAGTGGACAGTCCCTGTTCCCCGATTCCCGCGCAGCGCCACAGTTCGCGGCGCTGCCCGTCGCTCGCGGGCAGCGGGACGCCGTAGACCTCGGCGAGCGCGCGCAGCACGAGCCCGGACAGCGAGCCGCCCGGGTCGAGGGCCCGCGGATCGCCGAGCACCGCCTCGGCGAACGCGGGCAGCGGCGTGCCCGGGGCGGGCAGCGCGTGCAGCACGTGCAGCGCCGCGTCGAGGAGTTCGCCCGTGGCGGCGGGAGATCCGCCGAGCAGGCCGCCGCGGCGCACCTGCTCCGCCCACCCGGCCAGCGCGGGCTGGGCGCGCACCACCGGGTGCCCGGCGAGCCAGTCCCACAGGGCGGCGCGCTGCCGCTGGGCGCGTTCCCGCTGCGACGCCCGGTCCTGCACGGGTCCGATCAGCTCTTCGACGATGTCCCGGCAGCGCATCCCGCAGTGCGGTTCGAGCACCGCGTCCAGCCGCGCCACGGACACGGTGACGTGGTCGGCGGGCAGCCGGTCCGCGCCGAGCAGTCCCGCGAGCGCTTCCCGCTGCCGCGGGTCCAGCGGGCCCACGCGGACCCGGTCGACCGCCCGACCCGAGGAAAGCCGGTCGTGCACCGCCTGCCAGAGGGGTGCGAACTCGGCTCGCCGCAGACCGTCAGGGAGCACCGCGCTCCTCCACCAGCGCCCGCCCGTCCCACACGAACCGGGCGGTGGTGACCGCGTCGTCGCCGTCGCCGGTGATCAGCTGGTGGATCGCGATGCCGTCGAGCTCCCGGTAGGTGCACCACTCGTGGTCGCTGGTCAGCACCAGGTCCAGGTCCAGCGCGGTGAGCAGGTCGAACACCTGCCCGCGGTTGGTGGCGTCGACGCCGACGAACACCTCGTCGAGCAGGATGAACCGGGGCGCGGCGGGCACGGCCTGGTAGTGCGCGGCGACGGCGGCGAACAGCGGCAGGTGCAGCGCGATGGCCTTCTCCCCGCCGGAGAGCGCGCCGTGCAGCCGTTTGGTGAGCAGCTGCCAGCCCTCCCCGTCCGCCCGGTCGATCTGCACGCCGAAGCGGTGCCAGGACGTGTAGTCGAAGACCTGCGCGAGCTGGCCTTCCCACCCGGCGGCGGTGCCGTGGCGCTTGGCTTCGTCGACGCGGTTCCGGAAGAAGGCGTGCAGCACGTCCTTGTCGGCATCGCCGAGCCGGTCCGGATCGGTGAGCAGCAGTTCCCGCGCGGCTCCGGTGCCCGGCGGCAGGTTCGGGTCCACTTCCCACACCAGCCGCACGGCGACCTTCGACGCGGTGCGGACCCGTTTGAGCCGGGAGTTCATGGTGTCGACGAGTTCGCCTGCCTGGCGGATGCGGGCGGCGAGGTGCCTGCGGGTGTCGCCGGTGAGGGTCCGGTCGAACAGGTCCCGCTCGGCGGTGGTGATGCCGCTGCGCAGCTCATCGCGTTCGGCGCGGAGTGCGTCGCGCAGGCCGGTGGCGCCGACGCGGACACCGTCGAGGGTGGCGGCGAACAGCTGCGCGTCCGCGCCGGGTTCGAGCCGCAGGTCGGCGCGTTCGGCGAGCACGTGACGGCCGCCGTGCACGGCTTCGGCGAGCCTGCCGAGCGCGTCGGCGCGGTCCTTCGGGCCGTGCGGGAGCTCGTCCCACGCGGTGCTGATCTCGCGGGCCGTGGCGAGTACCGCGCCGATGTCGTCCGAAGTGGACGGTGCGTTCCCGGCGTTCTGCGCGAATCCGGCGGCCGGTCCGATTCCGGTGTCCTGCCCGACCCCGGCGGCCTGCCCGATCCCCGTGTCCTGCCCGATCCCGGCGGCCTGCCCGATCCCCGCGTCCTGCGATATCCCGGCGTCCAGCGCGAATCCGGCGTGGGCGTGCGTCCGCAGCCGGTGCGCGGCGGCGTCCCGAGCGGTGCGGGCGGCCTCGTGCCGGGCGCCGTCCGCGGTGCGCCGGTGCTCCAGCGCGCCGAGGTGCCCGGCGAGGTCCACGAGCCGGTCGGTCAGCCGCTCCCGCCGCTGTTCCACGTCGTGCAGTGCGGTGCGCAGCTCGGCGAGTTCGTCCAGCACCTGCCCGTGCCCGGTGCCGAGGGTGGCGCGCACGGCCTCGGCGCGCTCGGCGCACCGCAGCGCGGTCAGCCCGGCCTCGTCCGCTTCGGCGCGGCGTTCCGCGGCTACGTCCCGGGAGCGCCGCGCGGTGTCGGCGGCGGCGTCGGCGGCGCGGCGTTCGGCGTCCGCTTCGAACCGGGCGTCGAACCAGTCGGCGGCGGCGTCGGTGCAGCCCGCCATCCGGCGGTCCAACTCGTCCAGCGCGGCCCGGTCGGCGGGCCGCCCGAGTTGGGCGGCGAGCTCAGCGCACCGGTCCCCCGCTCGCCGCGCGGCATCCGCGGCCGCGGCGACCTGCTGGGCGCGGTGGTGCACGATCCCGTCGCGGGCGGCGGTCTCGGCTTCGGCGACGTCGGCGGCCCGCCGGGCTTCCCGCACCGCGAGGTCGTCGGGCGCGGTGTCCCATTCGGCGCGCAGCGCGTCCCGGCGGGCGCGCAGCGCATCGGCGGCGGTGTCGAGTTCGGCGAGCTCCGCGGTGACCTTCTCGATCCGCTCGCCGAGTTCGGCGACGCGGCGCCTGCGGTCCCGGTCGCGGGCGGTGCTGCCGATCCGCGCGACCTCGGGTTCCACGCCGTCCCCGGTGAGCCCGGCGAGGCGCCACCGGCCGTCCGGGGCGATCGCCGCTGCGGGGATGCCGTCCGCGCTGCGGTGCCTGCCCGCGCTCGCCGGGTCGTCGGCCGGGTCCACGTGCGCCGGGTCCACGTGCGCCGCGCCGTAGCCGATCCCGTGCAGCACGGCCCAGATCCGGTCCCGGTGCACCGGCGCGCCCGATTCGGGCCGCAGCACCTCCACCAAGGAGGTGCCGTCCACCGGGCGCAACCGGTCCGGGTCGAGCCGGGTGCCTGCGCCGTCCAGCGCGCCGTCCGGGCTCACCCACGCGTCGAGCAGACCGGCGGCGTGCAGCGCGGCCTCCACCTTCGCCTGCACGCCGGGGGTGCTGCCGCTGCGGAACGCCACCAACCGCCACAGCGGCGCACCGGGGTGTTCGGCCGCCTCGGTCGCCTCGGTCGCCTCGGTCGCCTCGGTCGACAGCTCCGCGGCGTCGCGCTGCCGGGTGAGCTCGGCGAGCCGGTCCCGCCGCTCGTCCCGGCGCGCGGTGGCGGCGGTGTGCGCGCGCACCAGCTCGGCCGCGGCGGTCAGGTAGTCGGGGTGCAGCCGTTCCAGCAGGTCGGCGCGGGTGTCGGCGTGCGCGGCGGCGTCGAGGTCGGCGACCGGCAGTTCCGCCAGGCCCGCCGCCCAGTCCCGCACCCGCCGCGCCTGCACGTCCAGCAGTTCGGCGTGCGCCCGGGTCGCGGCGGCGCTGCGCTCGGCGGCGGCGGACTGCTCGGCCCGCGCCTCCTCCAGGTCCTGCTCGGCGGCGGTGCGGGCCGCCACGGCCCGGTCGTGCCGATCGACGGCGGCGCGGACCTCCGCGATGCGGTCGTGCTCGCTGCGCGCGGCGGCGCGCAGCAGGAGCCGGGCGCGCCCGCCGAAGTGCGTTCCCAGCTGGAGGAAACTCGGCTGCACACCGAGGAACGCGGCTGCTGGG
>NZ_JBEYUS010000124.1:0-8013 GCF_040643635.1 Saccharopolyspora sp. NPDC047091 | reverse complement strand
GTTTCCCGGTGCGCCGTCCGGACGTCGGCTGATCACCGCGCGTGCGGGCCGAGAGCGCGTTCGAGTTCAACCACTCCCGTGAGCGGCCCGTTCGGCGGCGGGCCATCATGGTCGGGTGAGTTTCGATGCGCTGCTGTTCTTGTCGTTCGGTGGACCGGAAGGCCCGGAGGACGTCCGGCCGTTCCTGGAGAACGTCACCCGGGGCAGAGGCGTGCCGCCGGAGCGCCTCGACGAGGTCGCCGAGCACTACCACCACTTCGACGGGGTCTCCCCGATCAACCGGCTCAACCGCGAGATCATGGCCGGGTTGCAGGAGCAGCTGCGCGCCGAGGGCCGGGACCTGCCGGTGTACTGGGGCAACCGGAACTGGCACCCGATGGTCGAGGAGACCGTGGCGCGGATGGCCGAGGACGGCGTGCGCAACGCGCTGGTGTTCGCCACCTCCGCGTGGGGCGGCTACTCGGGTTGCAAGCAGTACCACGAGGACATCGCCCGGGCCCGCGAAGCGGTGGGGGAGCAGGCCCCGGACCTGGTGAAGCTGCGCCAGTTCTTCGACCACCCGCTGTTCGTGGCGGCCAACGCCGACGCGGTGCGCCGCGCCTACGCCGAGATCGGCGATCCGCAGGCCCGGCTGGTGTTCACCGCGCACTCGGTGCCGGTGCGCGCCGACTCGATGCCCGGCCCGGACGGCCGCCCCGAGTGGTACTCGCGGCAGGTCTCCGAGTGCGCCCGGCTCGTCGCCGAGGAGGCCGGGGTGGAGGCCTTCGACGTGGTGTGGCAGTCCCGGTCCGGCCCGCCGCAGGTGCCGTGGCTGGAACCGGACGTGGTGGACCACATCGAGGACCTGCACGCCAAGGGCGTCACGTCGGTGGTGGTGAGCCCGATCGGGTTCGTCTCCGATCACCTGGAGGTGATCTGGGACCTGGACAACGAGGCCGCGGAGAAGGCCGCCGAGCTCGGCGTGGCCTTCGTGCGGGCCGGGACCGCCGGGGACGATCCGCGGTTCGCGAAGATGATCGTGGAGCTGATCTCCGAGCACGTGGACGAGGTGCGGCCGCGGAAGCTGTCGCTGATGCCCGCCGCGGGCTGCGGGCGCAACGGGGACGTGTGCGCGCCGGGCTGCTGCTCGCCGTCCTGACGTCGTCGTCAACGGCTGAGCTCCCGCCGGTGCGGCCTTCCTGGACGGGCGCGCGAGAGCGCCCGTCCAGGAGCGTTGCGCTCACCGGGTGGCGGTGCGATCAGAGCCGCCGGTAGTAGGCGACGACCGGCAGCGGAGTGCACCCGAGCCGTTCGTAGAGCGCCCTGGCCGGGGCGTGGAAGGCGTCTCCGCCCGTGCCGATCTCGACCACCTCGGCGCCGCGGGCGCGCATCTCGGCGAAGGCGTGCTCGCACAAGGCGGCGCCCACGCCGCGGGCGCGGTGCTGGTCGTCGACCGCGAGCAACGTGATCGTGCCGTTGCGCCGGGGCGGTTCGACGCTCCACGCCACGTATCCCGTGATGCCGTCCTCGCCGACGGCGACGGCGACGTGGGCGTTGCGCTCCGGCGCGTGCAGTGCGGCGACCTGATCGTGGTAGTCCTCGCGCCAAGCGCCGTGCTGGTGGGTGAAGACGACTTCGCCCACCAAGGGCCGGAAGACGTCCTCGTAGAACGGGCGGAACGTCCGGATGGTCAGGTCGATGAGCGTGCTGAGGTCGTCGGCGACGAACTCGCGGATGAGCATGGTGGGGTGCCTTTCGGGCGGAGGGCCGGTACCCGGTGCTGACGACGGGCAGGGGGCGGTCCGCTCATGGCGGCTGAGGACCGGCGACGAGCGGACTCTCAGCGGCGGGTACGCCGGGCGATGAAGCACTCCACGTCCAGGACCGTAACTGCCGGGACGCGTTCCGGGGGCCTGTTCGCGCCGGTCAGTCCCCGGTGGGCGTGCCGACGGCGAGGAAGATGCGCGTGCAGTGCTCGACGAGCTCGTCGCGGTCGATGCGCAGCGCTCCGTCCAGCCAGGCGGTGAGGGTCTGGGCGAGCCCGCCGACGGCGAACTGGCTGAGCACGTCCAAGTCGGCGCTGTCGGCCACCCCGTAGAAGTCCTTGGCCTGGCCGCCGAGCAGTCCGACGAACAGCAGGGTGGAACGCTGCCTGCGTTCGGCGAGGGCGGCGCCCGCGCGGGCGGAGAACAGCAGCCTGCCGCGCCGCGGGTCGTCGCCGACGACGCCGATGACGGTGCCGAGCCCGGCCCGCACCTTGGCGGCCGCGTCGTGCGGGGCGGCGGCGACCGCGCTCAGCGCACCGGTGGCGAGGTCGTCGATGACCTGGTCGTAGACGGCGGCGGTGAGCTCTTCTCGGTCGGTGAAGCTCTCGTAGAAGTAGCGGGCGGCGAGCCCGGCGCGCTTGCAGACGCCGCGCACCGACAGGGTGGCGTCGGCGTCGGGGGCGCCGAGCAGGTCCAGGCCCGCGTCGAGGAACCGGGCGCGGCGTTCGGCCTGGCGGTGGTCGCCGTCGACACCGCCGTACACCCGCAGGGAAGACGGCTCCATGCCGCCCATCTTGGCATCCGCCGCGGTGCGGTCGGGCGGGTCTTGACAGCTCGGGAACCGATCGGTTCCATATTTGCACACGGCTGTGTGCAGAGTTGGTCGCGCACCGCCACCCGCTAGCGGAGGAGAGACACCCGATGACGGCTCCCACCGGATCACGCGTGCGCGAGGACGAACTGGTCGTCGGCGCCGGACTGCTCGCAGGCGGCGCCAACGTGATCATGCAGCTGGCCCGGCCCGGCGTCGGCTACGGCGTGGTCGAGAGCAAGGTCGACAGCGGCAACATCTTCAAGCACCCCGTCAAGCGCACCCGCACCACGCTGACCTACCTCGCCGTCGCCACCATGGGCACCGACGAGGAACGCGCCCTGTTCCGGCGCGCCACCAACCGCTCGCACGCCCGGGTGCGCTCCACCGAGTCCAGCCCGGTGTCCTACAACGCCTTCGACAAGAACCTGCAGCTCTGGGTGGCGGCCTGCCTCTACCGCGGCATCGAGGACGTGTACCGGATCTTCGTCGGAGACCTCACCGACGCCGAGATCGACGAGCTCTACCGGCGCTCCGCCACCCTCGGCACCACCCTGCAGGTCACCGACGACATGTGGCCCGCCGACCGCGCGGCCTTCGAGGAGTACTGGAACACCGCGCTCGACCAGGTCCACGTCGACGACACCGTGCGTCCCTACCTGCGCCGGATCGCCGAGCTCGACTTCATGCCGCGCTACGTCAGCGCGCCGCTGGGCCGGTTCAACCGGTTCATCACCACCGGCTTCCTGCCGCAGCGGTTCCGCGACGAGATGCGGCTGCCCTGGACCGACCGCGACCAGCGCCGCTTCGACCGGCTCACCCGCGCGATGGGCGTGGTCATCCGGCGGCTGCCGACGGTGCTGCGCAAGTTCCCGTTCAACTACTACCTGTGGGACGTGCGGCGCCGGATCAAGGCGGGCACCCCGCTGGTGTGAGTCAGTGCCTGCTGGCGCTGTCGGCCAGCACCCGCACCATCTCCGCGACCGAGGCGCGCCGGGCCGCCCGCACCGAGTCGAACAGCGGGCGCAGCGCCTCGGTCCGCGCCCTCGTCGCCGATGCCGACAGCGCCCCGCCCGGGGCGTCGTCGGTGGCCACCCACAGGATCGCCTCCACCTCGGAGGCGCGCTGCAGGATCCGCAGCGGCCGCTGCGGCACGTCCTCCGGCCACGGCGGCTTCGGGCGGTCGGCCACCGTCGAGGCGATCTCGTCGCGCACGCCGGGGCGGTGCTTGGCGATGTCCAGGTCGATCAGCGTGCTCGCGGCCTCCCGCATCGCCGAGGACATGCCGTGCTCGGCCTCCCCGATCGGCAGGTGCTCGGCGGGCGGGAGCTCGCCGACGGCGAACACCGTCCAGCGCAGGATCCCCTCGGCGATCGGCTCGGGCACCAGGGCCAGCCCGGCCTCCGGCAGCACCGCCGCCTCACCGCGGCGCAGCGCCTGCTTGGAGAACGCACCGGCCGACCCCAGGCCGCGGACGTCGCCGGGGACCGGCAGCACCAGGTCCCCGCCCACCGCGCCGGCCTTGCGCAGCGCCGCCAGCAGCAGCGCCGGACCGGCCGGGGTGTCCTGCGGGCCCGGCAGTTCTAACCGGGCGGCGAGTTCGTCGTCGGCGGCGCGCACTTCCTGCGACTCGCCCCAGACCTGCAGAGCGTCGAGCACGTCGTCCGCGGCGGTCGCACCGTGCAACCACGCGGACGTCCAGACGACCATCGTTGCGCTTGGGCATGGCACGTCGAGAGAGAGTACGTATCCCGTCCGCCCGCATCAGCCCGGGGGCCGGGCGATGTGGGTCTCGTCGCGCGGGCGGCGCGCCGCGACCACCCGGCCCGCGGCGGTGAATAGGATCTTCGCGTGCGTTCGGTCAACTACGGCAACGACGTCCTGTCCGGCGGCCGCAAGCGCCGCGAGATCCCCGAGGTCCCGGCCGAGCCCGGGCTCGTGGTCGAGGACCCGGCCAGCGGCTTCTGCGGCGCGGTGGTGCGCGTGGAGAAGGGCAACGCGGTGCTGGAGGACCGGCACGGCGCCCACCGGCTGTTCCCGATGCGACCGGCGGCCTTCCTGCTGGACGGGCGCCCGGTCACCCTCGTCCCGGCTCCCGCCGCCGCTCCGGCCGCGACCCGCACCTCCGCTTCCGGTTCGGTGCACGTCGACGGGTTGCGCGCCCGGGAGGCGCGCGGCAGCCGCATCTGGGTGGAGGGCCTGCACGACGCCGAGCTCGTCGAACGCGTCTGGGGCCACGACCTGCGCGTCGAAGGCGTCGTGGTGGAACCGCTGCACGGCGTGGACGACCTGCCCGGGCTGCTCGGCGAATTCCGGCCCCGCGCCGGCCACCGGGTCGGCGTGCTGGTCGACCACCTCGTCGAGGGCAGCAAGGAATCCCGGCTCGTCGCCGGGATCGACGACCCGCACGTGCTCATCACCGGTCACCCCTTCGTCGACGTGTGGGAAGCGGTCAAGCCCGCGTCCCTCGGCATCGCGGCCTGGCCGCGGGTGCCGCGCGGGCAGGACTGG
The DNA here is from genome assembly GCF_040643635.1 of Saccharopolyspora sp. NPDC047091. Taxonomy (NCBI): domain Bacteria; kingdom Bacillati; phylum Actinomycetota; class Actinomycetes; order Pseudonocardiales; family Pseudonocardiaceae; genus Saccharopolyspora; species Saccharopolyspora sp. NPDC047091. Next base: position 2,946 of record NZ_JBEYUS010000124.1, on the reverse strand, counting down.
AAGGAAGGCGTCTGCGCCGAGCTGGGCTGGGGCGAACCGGCCGAGGGCTGGCGACGCGTGCTCGGCGCCGTCGAGGGCTTCCGCGACCTGGAAGCGCCGCTGATCGGCGCGGTCGAGCGGCTGATCGACTTCGTCACCGAGCCCTGACGCCCTTCCGGTGACGCCCGCCCGGAGGTCCACTGCGGACCAGGTGTCCTCGGGTTGGGCGAATTCACCCACAGCGAGCTTGTGTTCTGCCACGATGGGTGCATGGCCCCCGTCGTCTGGTTGATCATCGGTGTGATCCTCGTGGCGGCCGAAGTGCTGTCCGGCGAGTTCGTCCTGGTGATGCTCGGCCTCGCCGCGCTGGGGACGGCGCTGGTCGTGGTGGCCGGTGCGCCGCCGTGGTTGGCCGTCGTGGTGTTCGCAGCGCTGGCCGGGGGACTCGTGCTGGGGGCGCGTCCGGCGTTGAAGCGCCGCTTCCTGGGTGGCCGGGAGCTCAAGACCAACGTGGACGCCCTCGTCGGCAAGCACGCGGTCGTGGTGGCCACGGTCGACCACCAGGGCGGCCGGGTCCGCATCGACGGGGACGTGTGGTCGGCCCGCGCGAGCCACGAGGCCGATGTCTTCGAAGCCGATTCGACGGTGCTGGTCACGGAGATCTCCGGGGCCACCGCCGTCGTCGCGGCGCAACCGTGAACTGGAGGGTGCAGTGGAACTGATCGTGCTGGCGGTGGTGGTGCTGCTGGTGATCGTCGTGGTGGCCAAGTCGGTCCTGGTGGTGCCGCAGGCGCAGGCCTCGGTGGTCGAGCGGCTGGGCCGGTTCCGCACCGTCGCCGCGCCGGGGCTGAACTTCCTGATGCCGTTCCTCGACCGGGTGCGGGCCAAGATCGACCTGCGCGAGCAGGTGGTCTCGTTCCCGCCGCAGCCGGTGATCACCCAGGACAACCTGACGGTGTCGATCGACACCGTGGTGTACTTCCAGGTCACCGACTCGCGCTCGGCGGTCTACGAGATCTCCAACTACATCGTCGGCGTGGAGCAGCTCACCACGACGACGCTGCGCAACGTGGTCGGCGGCATGAGCCTGGAGGAGACGCTGACCTCCCGGGACCAGATCAACACCCAGCTGCGCGGGGTGCTGGACCAGGAGACCGGACGCTGGGGCATCCGCGTCGCGCGCGTCGAGCTCAAGGCGATCGACCCGCCGCCGTCCATCAAGGACTCGATGGAGAAGCAGATGCGCGCGGACCGGGAGAAGCGCGCCATGATCCTGAACGCGGAGGGCGCGCGGGAATCCGCGATCAAGACCGCGGAAGGCCAGAAGCAGTCCCAGATCCTCGCGGCCGAAGGCGCCAAGCAGGCGTCGATCCTCGACGCCGAGGGCGAGCGCCAGTCCAGCATCCTGCGCGCGCAGGGCGAGCGGGCCAGCCGCTACCTGCAGGCGCAGGGCCAGGCGAAGGCGATCGAGAAGGTCTTCGCGGCGGTCAAGCGCGGCAAGCCCACGCCGGAGCTGCTGGCCTACCAGTACCTGCAGACGCTGCCGCAGATGGCGCAGGGCGACGCGAACAAGGTGTGGGTGGTGCCCAGCGACTTCAACAAGTCCCTGGAGGGCTTCGCCCGGATGCTCGGCGCGCCCGGCGAGGACGGCACGTTCCGCTACGAGCCGCCGAAGGAGGAGCCGCCGGCGGGCAGCCCGGAGGACGAGGAGGAGTCGGTGGCCGCGTGGTTCGACACCTCGTCGAACCCGGAGGTCGCCGAGGCCGTCCGTGCCGCGGAGGAGGTGGCCCGCAAGGAGGTGCCCAGCGCCGCGGCGGGGATGCAGTCCGGTGCTGCGCTGTCCGGGCCGAAGGCGACGCAGGCGCTGGGGGAGGCCGGGGCGCTCGGTGAGCCTCCGGTGGGCGGTGGTTCCCCGGCCTGATCGGGCTCTTCCTCCCGGGCCGAGTCCGGGAGCGGATCGAGTGGGCGGCGTTCGCGCCGCCCACTTTTGCACCTCGACTACTTTATTGACTCGATGTCTTCAGTGTCGAGTGAAATCAATGATCTGAAGATCAAAAAGAATCCGCACCGAGGTGCAGGGCTTTTTCCAACCGGTCAGGCCGGGGGTTCGAGCATCGGGCCGCCCGCGACGCCGAGGGCGCGCAGCACACCGAGCAGGTGGTCGCGCAGCACTTCCTTGGCGGTGTCCGCGGCGCCGTCGCGCACGGCGGCCGCGACTTCGGCGTGCTGCCGGGTGATGTCCGGGCGCCGGTTCTGGGTGCGGGCGCCCGCGGTGATCCGCAGCTGGCGGTCCCGCAGCGCGGTGTAGAGGTCGTCGATGATCGGGTTCGCCGCGGCGGAGACCAGCCGGGCGTGGAAGTCGCGGTCGGCTTCGTGCATCTCCGCGGTGCTCAGCCCGCTGCCGTCGCACGCCGGGTGGGCGCGGAGGTCGGTGCCGACCTCGCGCATCGTCGCGGGGCCGTCGGCGGTGATCTTGTCGATGGCGAAGGTCTCCAGCGCGAGGCGGGCCTCCAGCACGGCTCTGGCCTCGGTGGGGGTCACCGGGACGACGAGGGCGCCCCGCTTCGGGTAGAGGCGCAGGAAGCCTTCCGTCTGCAGTCGCAGGAAGGCCTCCCGTACCGGGGTGCGGGACATGTTGATGGCGGTGGCCACTTCGCCTTCGGACAGCAGGTGCCCGTCGGGGTAGGTGCCGTCGAGCAGTCCGGTCTTCACGTGCCGGTAGGCCCGGTCCGCGGCCGGCGGCTCCGCGGGCGCCTGTCCGGCGTCGCCGGGTGCGGCGGTGGGCGGCGGCACGTCGTGGTTCGGTGTTGCGCTCGACACGTGCCCATAGTACTGATCCGCATCTTGTATCTATGGTGGATACAAGTTCGCTGAGAGGTGGGTGTTCCGGTGTCTGTCGGTGTTGCCGGGGAGCAGCAGGTGGCGAGGGCGATCGCGCCCCAGCGCGGCGCGTGGCTGGTGTGGGGC
>NZ_JBEYUS010000123.1:0-8911 GCF_040643635.1 Saccharopolyspora sp. NPDC047091 | reverse complement strand
GAGCACGGGCAGCCCGACGGAGTCTGCGGCGTCCCGCAGCACCTGTTCGTGGCGCGGCGAGCCGACCCGGTTGCGGTGCTCGACCACCACGACGCATTGCGGATGCGCGTCGACTTCGACCCGGCCGACACCGGGCGCGGGGCCGGCTCGCGCTGGGCGCTGCACGTCGTGGAGCCGGGCACCGTGCGGGCGGACGACCGGGTCCGCACCATCGACGTGTCCCGGTCGCAGGGCGGAGACCGGCTGCGGCTCATGGCCGACCACGCCGCCTCGGCGCGGGAGCGGCTCGACCTGGCGACCGGGAACCTCCTGCAAGTGGTGCACTTCCCGGCAGGAGAAGGGGAACCCGCGACGATCCTCGTCGTCGCGCACCACCTCGCCGTGGACCCGGTGTCGTGGGCGGCGCTCGTGCCCGATCTGGCCGAGGCGTACCAGTGCCTGCACGACGCCCGTCCGGTCGAGCTCCAGCCCGTGCGCACCTCGTTCCGGCAGTGGGCGTTGCGGCTGCGGGACTGGGCCCGGGCTCCGGGCCGGGAGCCGGAACTCGCCTACTGGGCGGGCCTGCATGCCGAGAGCAGGCCGTTGTTCGACGTGGACGCCGAGTCAGCGGGCCGGACGAACGCCGACTGCGCTCGGGTGTCCAGGCACGTGCCGCGGGAGGTCACCGAGGCGGTGTTGACCACGGCTCCGGAGGCGTTCCACGCGGGTGTGAACGACGTCCTGCTCGCGGCCCTGACGATGGCGCTGGCCCAATGGCGGCGGGGCCGCGCTGCCGGTGTCCTGGTCGACCTGGAGAACCACGGGCGGGAGGAGGAGGTCCTCGGCGGCGTCGACGTGTCCCGCACGATGGGCTGGTTCGCCAACATGCACCCCGTCCTGCTCGACACCGGTGCGGTCGACCGCGTCGAGGCGATGGCGGGCGGGCCTGCCGCGGGGCAGGTGTTACGGCAGGTCAAGGAACGGCTGCGCGCGGTCCCGGACCACGGCCTGGGATACGGCGCGCTGCGCTACCTGGACGAGCGAGGCGCAACCGTCCTCGCCGGCTGCCCGCAGGCGCAAGTCGGTTTCAACTACCTGGGCCGTTCCTCCGAGTCCGAGGCGTCCGGGCCGAGCGCGGCCTGGTCCCTGTTGGGAGATCTCTCCGGTATCGGCGGCCAGGACCAGGACATGGTGCTGCCCCACCTGCTGGAGGTCGCCACCGTCACCAGGGACGGGGCCGACGGGCCGAGGCTGGAGACGAACTGGGTGTGGCCACGTGCCCTGCTCGACGAGGGCGAGGTCGTGGAACTCGCGGACCTGTTCGGCCAGGCGTTGCGGGTGCTCGTGGAACACGCGCACGCCCCGGACGGGGGCGGGCACACCCCGTCCGACGTCGCACTGACGGAGTTGAGCCAGAGCGAGATCGACATGCTGGAAGCCGAGTGGAGGAACGCGGAATGAGCCGGTCCGGCCTTCAGGACATCCTGCCGTTGTCCCCGTTGCAGGAGGGGATCTTCTTCCACCACGTCTACGACGAGGCGGGGCCGGACCTCTACGCGGTGCAACTGGTGTTGGACCTGGAGGGACCCCTCGACCGCGTCGCGCTGCGCGCCGCCGCGGACGGCCTGCTGCGGCGTCACGACAACCTGCGAGCCGCGTTCCGCTACCAGGGCGTGAACCGTCCGGTGCAGCTCATCCCGAAGAGCGTGGAACTGCCGTGGCGCGAGGTCGACCTCGGTGACCTGCCGGACGGGGAGCGCGCCGAGGCCCGCGATCGCACCGTTGCCGAGGAGCGGGCGCGGCGGCTGGACCTCACCGCACCGCCCGTGCTGCGGTTCGTGCTCGTCCGCGAGGGGGAGCGGCGGCATCGATTCATCCTGACGTTCCACCACATCCTGCTCGACGGCTGGTCGATGCCGTTGCTGTGGAAGGAACTCCTCGCGCTGTACGCGAGCAACGGCGACGTGGACGGATCGCCGCGCGTTCGGCCGTACAAGGACTACCTCGGCTGGCTCGCCGCCCAAGACCAGGACGAGGCGCGGAGAGCCTGGCGGGAGCACCTCGCCGGCCTCGACGGTGCCACGCTCGTCGCGCCCGACGCGGACCCCGCTTCCACGGTCCCGTGCAAGCTGGGAGTCTCGCTGCCGGCGCAGGTCACGGCGGCGCTCACCACGTGGACCAGGGACCAGGGACTCACCCTGAACACCGTCCTGCAAGGCGCGTGGTCGTGCGTCGTGTCGCGGCTGACCGGCCGAGGGGACGTCACGGCGGGGATCACGGTGTCCGGGAGACCCGCTGACCTCGTCGGGGTCGAGGACATGATCGGCCTGTTCATCAACACCGTGCCCCTGCGGGCGCGAGTCAGGTCGGGGCAGACCGCCACCGAGTTCCTGCACGGTCTCCAGAACGAGCAGACCAGGCTGATGCCGCACCACCACCTCGGCCTCGCCGAGATCCAGCGCCTGGTCGCGGCAGGCGGGCGTGGGTTGTTCGACACGCTGGTGGTGTTCGAGAACTACCCGTCGGGTAGCGCGCCGGCCGCTGACGGCCCCGGCGACCGCCTACGCGTCTCCGCAGTGGAGGGAGTGGACGCCAGCCATTACCCCATGACCCTCGTCGGTGCGCCCGGTGAGCGGATCCGTTTGCGCCTGGACTACCGGCCCGACGTGTTCGATCGCGCCACGGCTCAGGACGTGCTGGATCGGGTGGCACGCCTGATGACCGACATCGCGACCGACCCGGACCGCCCGGTGGGCACCCTCGGCGCGCCGGACGCGGTGGCAGCCGGACGGCACGGCGTACCCGGGCCGGTCGGCCTCCGCTCCCTCCCCGATCTCGTCCGCGACCATGCCGGCAGGACACCGGACGCGGTCGCCGTCTCCGGCGCCAGCGGCGACACCACCTACCGCGAGTTGGTGGCCCGTGCGAACCAGCTCGGCCACCGGCTGCTGGCCGAGGGCGTCGAGCCCGAGGAGCGGGTGCTCGTTCTGATGGAGCGCGCACCGCACGCCGTGACGGCGGTTCTCGGCGTGCTCCGGTCCGGCGGTGCCTACGTCCCGCTGCACGGTTCGTTCCCCACGCGGCGGCGTCGGCGGATGGCGCGGGAAGTCGGGGCCCGGATTGTCCTCACCGACCGGCGCTACGAGGAGGAAGCGGCGGAGCTGGGGCTGCGAACGATCGTCGTCGACTCCGGCGAGACCGTCACCGGGATGCCCGAACACGCGCCGGAGGTCGCGATCGCCCCGGACCAACTCGCCTACGTCATGTTCACCTCGGGCTCGACGGGAGTGCCCAAGGGCGTCGGGATCACGCACCGTGGCGTCGCAGAGTTGGCGCACGACCAGCGCTGGCGGACTGGAGCGCACGACCGCGTCCTGATGACCGCAGCCCTGGCGTTCGACGCGTCCACCTACGAGCTGTGGGTGCCGCTGCTCAACGGCAAGCGGATCGTCGTCGTGCCCGACGGCGAGGTGGATCTCGCGGGCCTGCACGAACTGGTCGTCCGGCACGAGGTGACCGGCGCGCTGCTGACCACCGCACTGTTCACCCTGATCGCCGACGAGCAGCCCGCGCTGCTGTCGACCTTGCGGGAAGTGACGACCGGAGGCGACGCCGCGTCCGCACGGTCGTTCCGGCGGGTGCTGGAGCGCTCACCCGGCCTGACCGTCACCAACCTGTACGGCCCGACCGAGATCACCGTGAACGCGACCCACCACCCGGTGCGGACCGCCGAGGAGGTCGGCGAGGTGGTGCCGATCGGTGCGCCGATGGACGGCACCTCGCTGTACGTCCTCGACAGGGACCTGCATCCGGTCGCCCCCGGCATGGCGGGGGAGCTGTACCTCGCCGGTGCGGGGCTGGCACGCGGCTACCTAGGGCAGGCCGGACCGACCGGGCAGCGCTTCGTGGCGAACCCGTTCGGACCGGCCGGGTCGCGGATGTACCGAACCGGGGACCTGGTGCGCCGCAACCGGGACGGGGCGCTTGAGTTCGTGGGCCGGTCGGACGAGCAGTTCAAGCTGCGCGGTTTCCGCGTCGAACCCGGGGAAATCGAAACCGTGCTCGCCGGGCAGCCCGGGGTGCGGGACTGCGTGGTCGTCCTCCGTACCGACGGGGAGAAGCGGCTCGTCGCCTACGTCGCGGGATCCGACGACCTCGACACGGCGGCGTTGCGCGCCGCGATCACCGAAGTCCTGCCTCGTTACCTGGTGCCGAACGCGGTCCACGCCGTGCCGGAGATTCCCCGGACGCCCGGCGGGAAGGTCGACAAGGCGTCCTTGCCGGACGTCGACGCCGCGGTGGCCGAGGTCCAGCGCGGACCGAGGGGACCGCGTGAGGAGATCCTCTGCGAGCTGTTCGCGGAGATCCTCGGCCTGCGCTCGGTGGGGATCGACGACCACCTGTTCGACCTGGGCGGAAACTCGTTGCTGGCCACCCGGTTGGTGAGCCGCATCCGGTCCACCTTGCACCGGGAAGTGCCGGTGCGGTCGGTGTTCGACCATCCGACGGTCGCGAGCCTGTCCGCCGCCCTCGATCGGGCCGGTTCCCGGCGCGGTGGCGTGACTCCCGCGACGCCGAGGCCGTCCCGGATTCCGATGTCGTTCGCCCAGCAGCGGCTGTGGTTCTTGCATCGGGTGGAAGGGCCCCAGCCGACGTACAACATCCCGGCAGCCTTGCGGTTGTCCGGCCGACTGGACCGGGACGCGCTCCGCGCCGCGCTGAGCGACGTGGTCGCGCGCCACGAGCCGCTGCGGACGGTCTTCGGCGAGGACGACGAAGGCCCGTACCAGGTCGTGCGCGAGGACGCGGCCGTCGCGCTCGACGTCGTGAACACGACCGAGGCCGAGCTGGAGGACCGGCTCACCGACGCCGTGCGGCACCGGTTCGACCTCGCCGCGGAGCCCCCGCTGCGAGCGTTCCTGTTCGCTGCGGAATCCGGCGACCACGTCCTGCTCCTGCTGTTGCATCACATCTGCGGTGACGGGTGGTCCATGCCGTTGCTGCGGCGGGACCTCAGCGTCGCTTACCACGCGCGACGGGAACACGTGAGCCCGCAGTGGACTCCGCTACCGGTCCAGTACGCGGACTACGCGCTGTGGCAGCGGGACATCCTCGGTTCCGAGCACGATCCGGACAGCGAGCTGAACCGCCAGCTCGCGTACTGGGCGGAGGCGTTGGACGGCCTTCCGCAGGAACTGGAGTTGCCCACCGACCGATCCCGGCCGGCGGTGTCCTCGCAGGAAGCCGGGATGGTCCTGTTCGACGTTCCCGCCGACCTGCACGCGGGACTGCTCAAGTTGGCCCGGGACACCCGTTCGACGTTGTTCATGGTGTTGCAGGCAGGACTGGCGGCCGTCCTCAGCAGGCTCGGCGCGGGCCGGGACATCCCGATCGGAACACCGATCGCGGGCCGTACCGACGACGCCGTGGACGACGTGGTCGGCTTCTTCGTGAACTCGCTGGTGCTGCGCACCGACCTCACGGGCAATCCCACTTTCCGCGAGTTGCTGGACTGCGTCCGGGAGACCGACCTGGCGGCCTACGAGCACCAGGAACTGCCGTTCGAGCGGCTCGTGGAGCTGCTCAACCCGGATCGCTCACTGGCTCGCCACCCGCTGTACCAAGTGCAGCTCACGCTGAACAACAACGAACAGGTGGTCGTGGAAGGCCCGCCGGAGCGATCGGCCGAGCTGACGGTCCGCGTGCAGCCGATCATCAAGCCCACGGCCAAGTTCGACCTGTTCTGGTTCTTCGCCGAAAGCCGCGGTGAGGATGGTTCCCCGGCCGGGATGCAGGCGTCGGTCGAGTACAGCGCCGACCTCTTCGACCGGTCCACCGCACAGACGCTGAGCGAGCGCCTGGTCCGGCTGCTGCGCACCGTGGTGGCGAACCCGGCGGTGCGGGTCGACCGGGTGGACGTGCTGTCGCCGGAGGATCGCGAGCTGGTCGTCGGTACCTTCAACGACACCGCGAGCGCGTTGCCGTGGCGGAACCTGCCCGCCGTGTTCGAAGAGCAGGTCAGGGCGACACCGCGACGCCGAGCGGTCGTCCACGGCTCGGAGGCCGTCACCTACGCGGAACTCAGCGCGCGGGCGAATCGCCTCGCGCGAGTCCTCGTGGCACGCGGAGTGGGTGCCGAGTCGTACGTGGCGGTACTACTCCCCAGGTCGATCGACTTCGTCGTCACGGTCTGGGCGGTGGTGAAAACCGGTGCCGCGTACGTCCCGATCGACGTCTCGCACCCGGACGAGCGCATTCGGTTCGTCCTGAACGACGCCGAGCCGGCAGTGCTGCTGACGAACAGCTACCAGGGGGATCGCTTCGCGGGCGTCGTCGAGGAGACGTTGTGCTTGGACGACCCCGCGCTGCGGGACCACGTCGCCGCGCAGACGTCGGCGGACCTGACGGACGCCGAGCGGCACTCACCGCTGCTGGCGGACCACCCGCTGTACGTGATCTACACGTCCGGCTCGACCGGTCGCCCCAAAGCGGTCGTGCAGCGGGCGGGCACGGTCGTGAACCTCGTGTCGTGGCAGGACACCGTGCTGCCACGGGACCCCGACGAGCCCAAGGTGACGGCGCAGTTCGCTCCCATCGGTTTCGACGTGTCGGTGCAGGAGATCTTCTCCGCGACGCTCTTCGGCAAGACGCTCGTGGAGTGCCCGGAGGACGTGCGCCGCGACTCCGAACGGCTGGTCGGCTGGCTGGACGAACACCGCATCGAGGAACTGTTCGTACCGAACCTGGTGGTGCAGGCCGTCGCCGAGGCCGCCCTCGACCAGGACCGCGACCTTCCCGCGCTGTGCGACATCGTGCAGTCCGGGGAAGCGCTCGTGCCCAGCGACGCGATTCGTGATTTCCACGCTCGCGTACCCGGCCGGCGGATGCACAACCAGTACGGGCCGACCGAGACGCACGTGATGACGGGATGCGTGCTGGACGGGAACGCCGAACTCTGGCCGAGCGCACCGCCGATCGGCGGCGCGATCCGCGACGCCCGGCTGTACGTTCTCGATGACCAGCTCGTACCGGTCGCCGTGGGTGCGGTGGGGGAGCTGTACATCGCGGGATCGGGGGTCGGGCGCGGGTACCTGAACCGCCCGGACATGACGGCGGAGCGGTTCGTCGCCGACGTGTTCGGACCGGCTGGTTCCCGCATGTACCGCACCGGTGATCTGGTGCGGTGGACGCGGGAGGGGCAACTCCGGTTCGTGGGCCGGGCGGACTTCCAGGTGAAGGTGCGAGGTTTCCGCATCGAACTCGGCGAAGTCGAGTCCGCGGTGACCAGCCATCCGGCGGTGCGGACGGCCGTCGTCCTCGCGCGGGAGTACCCGCCCCGAGATCTCCGCCTGGTCGCCTACGTGGTGCTCCACGACGGGCACAGCGTGGACCCGGAGGCCCTCGGCAAGCACGTCGGGACGGTGCTGCCGGAGTACATGGTGCCGGCAGCGTTCGTGCCGCTCGACGCGTTCCCCCTGACCGCCAACGGGAAGCTCGACCGATCCGCTCTCCCGGAACCGTGCCTCGGCACTGACGAGGTCGCGCCGCGCACACCGGAGGAGAAAGTCCTGTGCGGTCTGTTCGAGGAGCTGCTGGGCCTGCCGTCGATCGGCGTCCACGACGACTTCTTCAGGTCGGGAGGACACTCGTTCCTCGCCACGCAGTTGGTGAATCGGGTTCGTGCCGCGTTCGGTGTGGAGCTGTCGGTGCGCTCGGTGTTCGAGTCGCCCACCGTGGCCATGCTCGCCGAGGAACTGGGATCGGACACCACCCGGGACCCGTTCGAATGCCTGCTGCCGCTGCGGCCGAGGGGAAGCAGGCCACCGCTGTTCTGCGTGCACCCCGGTTCCGGGACGAGCTGGTCGTACGCGGGGCTGATGGCGCACCTGTCCGCCGACCAGCCGCTCTACGGCATCCAGGCTCGGGGGCTGCGCAACGCCGATGCGACCCCGGGTTCCATCGGGGAGATGGCCGCCGACTACGTGCGGGAGGTCCGGCGAGTCCAACCGCGGGGTCCGTACCGGCTGCTCGGGTGGTCCTTCGGCGGCCTCGTCGTGCACGCGATGGCGACGCTGCTGCAGGAGCAGGGCGAGCGGGTCAGCCACGTGGTGACGGTGGACTCGTTCCCGGACGAGGGGCGGACGATCGTCGACCGTACGGACGCGGAGATCGTGGGCTCGCTCCTGGCCGGTGCCGGCTTCGACTTCGACGGTGCCGAGTTCGAGGGCGACCAGGACGCGGTGCTCACCCGGTACGCGGAGTACCTCGACGAGCAGAACAGCAGGTTGGCGGCACTGGGTGCCGACGGGTTGAAGGCGTGCGTGAAGGTCTTCGTGGACAACTGCAGGCTCATGGAGAGCTTCGAGCCCGCGCGTTTCGACGGTGACCTGGTGAGCTTCACCGCGCTCCGGCGCACCCACGATCAGACCGCAGTGGACGGAAATCGAGGTGATCCGCTCACCTCCGCCGCCTGGCGGCCGTACGTGACGGGAACGGTGCTGGATCACGGCGTGGACGCCACCCACGACGGGATGCTCACCGATCCGGACGCGATCGCCCGCATCGGCGGCGTCCTGGACGACCTGCTGTGAGCCCGGGATTCCGGCCTCGACCACGGCACCGCGAAGCACGACCACCGCACGACCACCGCACGACCACCGCACGACCGGAGAGGAGAACATCATGAGCACCAACCCGTTCGAGGACCCCGACGGCACGTACCTGGTTCTGGTGAACGACGAGGGCCAGCACTCGCTGTGGCCGGCGTTCGCCGAGGTCCCGGCCGGATGGACCGTCGCGCTCGAGGAAACCGATCGCCAGTCCGCCGTGGACTACGTCAACGAGAACTGGACCGACATGCGACCGAAGAGCCTGGTTCGAGAAATGGAAGGCGTTCGTCGCTGACCTGTCGGGGGGCGAGCGGGGAATCCCC
>NZ_JBEYUS010000122.1:0-9049 GCF_040643635.1 Saccharopolyspora sp. NPDC047091 | reverse complement strand
GCTGCTGCTGCCGGTGGTCGTGTTCGTCATCAGCACGACGCGGCTCGCCGAAGCAGCCCGCCAACGCAGACTCGCCGCACTGCGCCTGGTCGGAGCCAGCGCCTGGCAGGTCCGCCGCATCGCCTCCGGCGAAACGCTCGTCGGCACGATCACCGGCGTGCTCGCCGGGTGGGCGCTGTTCATCACCTGCCACGTGGTGGCGGACCGGGTCGACGTGGCCGACGAATCGATGTTCACCGCCGACCTCGCCCCCGCGTGGTGGGCGGCGGTGCTGATCACCCTCGGCGTTCCGCTGACCACCGTGCTGATCTCCCTTGCCGCCTTGCGCGGCGCCGTGCACGACCCGCTGCGCTCGGTGCGCCAGGCCACGCCCATCCGCCGCCGGTTGTGGCCGCGGCTGGTGCCGCTCGTGCTCGGCCTGGCGGGCGCGGTGTTCCCGTGGCCGCAGGTGTACTCGTCGAACGCCGTGCGCCTCGCGATACCGGCCGGCTCGGTCGCGCTGGTGCTGGTCTCGGTGCCGCTGCTGCTGTCGTGGATCGTCGAGACCGTCGCCCGGCGATGGCACGGCGGACCGGTCGCCTGGCAGCTCGCCCTGCGCCGGCTGCACCTGACCAGCGGCACCGCCGCCCGCTCCGTCAGCGCCATCGCCGTCGTCGTCACCGGCGTCATCGCCCTGCAGACGATGTTCGCCTCCTTGGAGCACCAAGCCCTGCGGCTGGCCGGGCGGGCAGGCGCCGCTCCAGCTCAGATCAGCATCGGTGGCGAGGAGGATCGGACCGGGCGCGACGGAATGAGCGCCACGGCCGCCGAGGTCGCGGCACTGCCCGGGGTGAGCTCGGTGAGCCCGCATCACTCGATCTCCCTGCAGTCGGGGCGATCCGTCGCCCGGGTCGTGATCGTCGACTGCGCCACCGCCGCAGCCTCCTTCCCCGTGGGGGAGTGCCGGGACGGCGACGCGTTCCTGCCCGAACACACCGCAGGGACCGACGAGCAGTTGCCCATCTCCGCAGGGCAGCAGTGGGAGATCCTGACGACCGGCTCCAACGCCACCGGTGCGGGCACCATCGCCTGGACCATCCCACCCCTGCGGCACATCGGGCCCTCCACCGATTCGTCGAACACCGCGGAACTGGTGCTGACCCCGGCCGCGGCCGCCGGAATCCCGATGGAGATCCGCAGCGTGCGCATCGAGGTCGACCCCACCGCGCAGGCGCCACCGGACCTCGAGGAGCAGGTCCGCACCGTGGCCGGGGCACACCTGCCGTTCCCGGCCGTCCACCGGAGCGTGGCGTTGACGGACTCGTCCGCCGAGCTGCGGATGGTCGAGTACGGGCTGCTGCTGGGCGCGATGGTCGTGTTCGCGCTGATCGGCTGCAGCCTGCTGGTCACCGCAGTCGAGCAGATCCAGGAGCGAACCCGGCCGATGGCCGTGCTCGGAGCTGTGGGCGCCAAGCGCAGCACCCTCGTGTGGTCTGCGTTCCTGCAGAACGCCGTCCCCATGCTGCTGGCCCTGCTGCTCGCGGTACCCCTCGGTTGCCTGCTCGGCGGGCTGATCATGGTGTCGCTGTTCGCGGCGCCGCCCGTCCCGGACCTGCCCGGCATGGGCGCGGTGCTGTCCTTCGCCGCGGTCTCGGTGCTGGTGGTGACCGCCCTGACCGCACCCGCCCTGTCCAAGGCCATGAGCTCCGACGGGCTGCACACCGAATAGGCCGCACCCGGCAGGAACCGAGCGCACGCTGAGAACCGAACACCGCCGAGGAGCCCGGATGAACCGGATGCGCACCTGGAGCACCGACCTGGGACTGGGCGTGCGCCTCGCCATCGGTGACCGCAACACCCCGTGGGGCAGGCTCGCCCTGATGACCACCGGCATCGGCATCGGCGTCCTGGTACTGCTGATCAGCGCCGCGCTGCCGAACTGGATCGACGCCCGCCAGCAGCGCTCCGCCGCCCGCGACATGACCGACGCTTCGGCCGTGCTCTCGCACGTCCCGGCGGCGGTGCTCGGCATGAACGGCGGGACGGTGTTCGGGCGGGCACCGGTGAACGGCCTGCTCGTCCAACCGGGGCGCCCGGACGCGCCGTTGCCCGCCGGACTGGACCGCTACCCCGCACCGGGCGAGCTCATCACGTCCCCGGCACTGGCCGACCTGCTCGCCGAACCCGGATCCGAGCTGTTGCGCCAACGGCTGCCCGGCACCGTCGCCGGCACCATCGACGACGACGGGCTGCTCTCGCCGAGGGAGCTGTACTACTACGGCGCGGCCACCGGGCTGACCGAGTGGAACGCCGACTACCGCGTCGACGACCACTTCGGCGAGGGATACCAGGACAGGTCTGCCCTGACGCAGGACGCCCTGTTGCTGTGGTCGGTGGGTGCCTGCGCGCTGCTGCTGCCGGTGGTCGTGTTCGTCATCAGCACGACGCGGCTCGCCGAAGCAGCCCGCCAACGCAGACTCGCCGCACTGCGCCTGGTCGGAGCCAGCGCCTGGCAAGTCCGCCGCATCGCCTCCGGCGAAACGCTCGTCGGCGCCACCACCGGCGTGCTGGCGGGCTGGGCGCTGTTCGCCGCCTGCCACGTGGTGGCGGACCGGGTCGAGGTGGCAGGAGCCTCTGTGTTCGTCGGCGACTTCACGCCCGTGTGGTGGTTGGCGGTGCTGATCACCCTCGGCGTTCCGCTGACCACCGTGCTGATCTCGCTGGTCGTGCTGCGCGGCGCGGTGGGGGACCCGCTCGGCTGGGTGCGCCGCGCGGTGCCCGGCGGGCGCAGGTTGTGGCCGCGGCTGGTGCCGCTCGTGCTCGGCCTGGCGGGGATGGTGGTCCCCTGGTCGGAGTGGGGCACCTCGGACCTGAGAGCCGCGGTACCGATCACCTCGGTGGCTCTGGTGCTGGTGTCGGTCCCGCTGTTGCTGCCGTGGATCGTGGAGACCGCGGCCCGGCGAGTGCGGGGTGGCCCGGTGGCCTGGCAGCTCGCGCTGCGCCGGCTGCACCTGACCAGCGGCACCGCCGCCCGTTCCGTCAGTGCCATCGCCGTCGTCGTCACCGGTGTCATCGCCCTGCAGACCATGATCGCCTCCCTCGACCAGCAGTACGAGAAGCCGGCCACCACGCCGAACGACTCCCTGGAGGTGTACGTCCACGGGCGGGAGGACCTGACCGGCCGAGGGATGAGCGCCACGCGGGACGCGCTCGCCGCGTTGCCCGGGGTGCGCTCGGTGACGGCCCAGCACACCACGTCCCTGCGCTCCGGGGAGCGCTCCTCCGCCACGGTGGTGATCGCCGACTGCGCCACGATCCGCCGGAGCGTCGAGGTCGGGGAGTGCCGGGACGGTGACGCGTTCCTGCCCGCCCCCACCCGCTACAACACCACCGCGGACCGGCCCGAACAGCCGCTGCGCGAAGGACAGCTCTGGCAGCTCGACGCGCGCGGCGCGAACGCCACCGGTCTCGGCACGCTTCCGTGGACCGTCCCACCGGTGCGCGCCGTCGGGCCCCTCGACGCCGCGTCGGAGGTGACCACCATCGCGAACCTGGTGCTGACCCCCGCCGCGGCCGCCGGCATCCCGATGGAGGTCCGCCGGGCGAACATCACCGCGGTGCGCGACGAACAGGCACCCCCGGAACTGCTCGAGCAGATCCGCACCGCGGCGTGGCAGCACCTGCCGAGCCCGGACATCTACGAGAGCTACACCGCGGGGACGGAGACGCGCACCGCCTTGAACCTGGTCAAGTACGGGTTGCTGGCGGGGGCGCTGGGCGTGTTCACGCTGATCGGCTGCAGCCTGCTGGTCACCGCCGTCGAGCAGATCCACGAACGATCCCGGCCGAT
The DNA here is from genome assembly GCF_040643635.1 of Saccharopolyspora sp. NPDC047091. NCBI lineage: Bacteria > Bacillati > Actinomycetota > Actinomycetes > Pseudonocardiales > Pseudonocardiaceae > Saccharopolyspora > Saccharopolyspora sp. NPDC047091. Next base: position 5,220 of record NZ_JBEYUS010000122.1, on the reverse strand, counting down.
GGCCGTGCTCGGAGCCGTCGGCGCCAAGCGCAGCACCCTCATGTGGTCCGCCTTCCTGCAGAACGCCGTACCCATGCTGCTGGCCCTGCTGCTCGCCATCCCGATCGGCTTCGCCCTCGGCTGTGTGATCACGGCGGGCAGCTACCGGTACGTGCCCGTGCCGGACCTGCCGGGCGCCGCCGCGGTGCTGGGCTTCGCCGCGGTCTCGGTGCTGGTGGTGACCGCCCTGACCGCACCTGCCCTGTCCAAGGCCATGAGCTCCGACGGGCTGCACACCGAATAGGCCCGGTGATCCCGCCCGCACCCCGTCCCGCCGCCACCGGCACGATCAACCCCGGGACCGGAGACCGTCCCGAACCGAGAACCGAACGCCGCCGAGGAGGCAGGGCGATGACAAGGATCCGCAGCTGGATCGCGGACCTGGTGCTGGGTGTGCGCCTCGCCGTCGGCGACCGCAACACCCCCTGGGGCCGGCTCGCCCTGATGACCACCGGCATCGGCATCGGCGTCCTGGTGCTGCTGACCAGCGCCGCCCTCCCGACCTGGACCGCCGCCTGGGACCAGCGCTCCGCCGCCCGCGACATGGCCTACGCGACCTCCGAGCGCGCGCACGTCCCGGCCGCGGTGCTCGGCGTGGGCAGCCACACCACGTTCCGCGAGCAGGGCATCTCCGGCGTGCTGGTCGAACCGCGGCGCCCGGACGCCCCGCTGCCCGCCGGACTGGACCGCTACCCGGCACCGGGCGAGCTGATCGTGTCCCCGGCGCTGGGTGACCTGCTCGCCCGGCCCGGCTCGGCCCTGCTGCGGGAACGCCTGCCCGGCACCGCCGTCGGCACCATCCGCGACGACGGGCTGGTCATGCCCGGGGAGCTGCACTACTACGCGGGCACCACCGGGTTGACCGAGTGGAACTCGGACTACCGCGTCGACGACCACTTCGGCGAGCGCTACACGGGCATGACCTCGCAGCAGGACATCCTGCTGCTGTGGGCGGGAGGCGGGTGCGCGCTGCTGCTGCCGGTGGTCGTGTTCGTCATCAGCACGACACGGCTCGCCGAAGCCGCCCGCCAACGCAGACTCGCCGCACTGCGCCTCGTCGGCGCCAGCGCCTGGCAAGTCCGCCGCATCGCCTCCGGCGAAACCCTCATCGGAGCCCTCGCCGGAGTCCTCACCGGATGGGCCCTGTTCGGCGGCGCGCACCTCGCGCTCGCCAGCATCGAGACGCCCTACGCGTCGGTGTTCGTCGCCGACCTCACCCCGCAGTGGTGGATCGCCGCGGCGGTCACGTTCGGGGTGCCGGTCGGGACCGTGCTGATCTCGCTGGTCGCGCTGCGCGGCGCCGTGCACGACCCGCTCGGCTCGGTGCGCCGGGCCACGCCCGCCCGCCGCCGGTTGTGGCCGCGGTGCGTGCCGCTGGTGGTCGGGGTCCTCGGCGTCGTGGGCGCCCGCTGGCCGGGCTGGGGCCCGAACTGGTGGATGTCCTGCCTGGTCGTCTCGATCGCGCTGATCCTGCTGTCGGTGCCGCTGCTGCTGCCGTGGGGCGTCGCGTTCCTCGCCGAACGGGTTCGCGGCGGGCCGCTCGCCTGGCAGCTCGCGCTGCGCCGCCTGCACCTCACCAGCGGCACCGCCGCCCGCTCCGTCAGCGCCATCGCCGTCGTCGTCACCGGCGTCATCGCCCTCCAGACCATGATCGCCTCCACCGAGGCGCAGCACGCGCGGCGCTCCGCGGACGCCGGCAACGCGCACTCGATGCACATCTACGCGAGCGAGGACCCGACCGGCCGCGACGCGATGAGCGCCACCGCGGCCGAGATCGCGGCGATGCCCGGGGTGCGAGCGGTGACCGCGCTGCACAGCGTCCACGTCAGCCCGGACGCCGACTCGATGGTGACGATCGGCATCGCCGACTGCACCATGATCACCCGCTTCGCCCGGGTGGGCGAGTGCCACGACGGCGACGCGTTCCTCCTCGACATCCCCGGCGACCTCGATCGCGTCGACGTCCGCGCGCAGGAAGGCCGCCAGTGGCAGATCACCACCCCGCGCCCGAACGCGGCGGGCACCGGCCCGGAGGTGGTGGGCTGGCCCGTTCCGCCCGTGCGCTCCGCCGGCCGGGGCACCGGCGAGTTCACCGGCTACGACCTGGCCCTGACCCCGGCCGCGGCCACCGCGATCCCGATGGAGGCGCGCAACGCGCTGCTGGGCATCGACCTCGACGCCACCGCGCCACCCGAGCTGGTCGAGCGCATCCGCAACGCGGCCGCGGCGAACCTGCCGAATCCCGCCGTCGGCGCGGACGTCTGGACCGGCGACGCCGAATCGGAGGAGATGATCCGGCTGGTCAAGTACGGGCTGCTGCTGGGCGCGATGGTCGTGTTCTCCCTGATCGGCTGCAGCCTGCTCGTCACCGCGGTCGAGCAGATCCAGGAACGCTCCCGGCCGATGGCCGTCCTCGGAGCCGTCGGCGCCAAGCGCAGCACCCTCGTCTGGTCCGCGTTCCTGCAGAACGCCGTACCGATGCTGCTCGCGCTGGTGCCCGCGGTGCCCATCGGCTACGCCACCGGACTGCTGGTCGTGGCGACGTCGTCCGAGGACCTGGTCGCCCCGGACCTGGCGGGGACGGCGGTCGTGCTGGCCTTCGCCGCCGTGTCGGTACTGGTCGTCACCGCCCTCACCGCCCCCGCCCTGTCCAAGGCCATGGGCAGCGCGGGCCTCCACACCGAGTAGCCGCCGCCGATGCCGAGGAGACCGCGCACGATGAGCAGGATTCGCACCTGGACCACCGACCTGGTGCTGGGGGTCCGCCTCGCCGTCGGCGACCGCAACACCCCCTGGGGCAGGCTCGCCCTGATCACCGTCGGCGTCGGTACCGGCGTGCTGGTGCTGCTGATCAGCGCCAGCACGCCGACCTGGATCGAGCACCAGGGAGAACGCGCCGCGGGCAGGCAGATGACCTACGACGCCGCCGAAGCCGGACCGCCCGCCGCCGTCCTCGGCGTCCAGCGCTCCACGATCTTCCAAGGGCAGTACATCAACGGGCGGTTGCTCCAGCCGCAGCGCCCCGACGCGCCCCTGCCCGCCGGGCTCGACCACTACCCGGCACCGGGCGAACTGGTCGTGTCCCCGGCACTGCGCGAACTGCTCGCCCGACCCGACTCGGCACTGCTGCGGGAACGGCTGCCCGGCACCATCGTCGGCACCATCGGCGACGACGGACTGGTCACCCCCGCCGAGCTGTACTACTACGGCGGCACCGCGGAACTCACCGAGCAGACCGCGGAATCCCGCGTCGTCGACCACTACGGCGAAACCGCCGAGCCGGACGCGGACGCGGGCAACTGGGTGCTGGTGCCGGTGGGAGCGACCGCGCTGCTGCTGCCGGTGGTCGTGTTCGTCATCAGCACGACCCGCCTCGCCGAAGCGGCCCGGCAACGCAGACTCGCCGCACTGCGCCTCGTCGGCGCCAGCGCCTGGCAAGTACGGCGCATCGCCTCCGGCGAAACCCTCATCGGCGCCCTCGCCGGAGTCCTCGCCGGATGGGCCCTGTTCGGCGGTGCACACCTCGCGCTCTCCCGGTTCGAAACCTCGTTCGTGGCCGTGTTCGTCGCCGACCTCACCCCCGTGTGGTGGATCGCGGTGCTGATCACCATCGGGGTACCGGCGCTGACCGTGCTGATCTCGCTGGCCGCCCTGCGCGGCGCCGTGCACGACCCGCTCGGCTCGGTGCGCCGGGACGGAGTCCCCCGTCGCCGGTTGTGGCCCCGCACCGCCTCGATGGCACTGGGCATCGCCGGCCTCGGGGCGTCCCGGCTGCCGCTCGACCTGGACACCACCGCCTGGACCGCGCTGATCGTCGTCTCCGTCGCGCTGATGCTGCTGTCGGTACCGCTGATGCTGCCGTGGGTCGTCGAAACCGCCACCCGCAACGCGGGTCGCGGACCGCTGGCCTGGCAGCTCGCCCTGCGCCGACTGCACCTCACCAGCGGCACCGCCGCCCGCTCCGTCAGCGCCATCGCCGTCGTCGTCACCGGCGTCATCGCCCTCCAGACCATGATCGGCGCACTCGAGCAGCAGCTCGCGCACAGCGCACCCGGCGACCGGACCGCCACCATCTCCGGCCGCGAGAACCGGCCCGGCCGGGACGAATTGCAGCACCTGCGCACCGACCTCGCCGCCATGCCCGGAGTGACCGCGGTGAGCGGCTACCACCGGATCACCGTCGAAGCCGAACCCGACCGCTCCAGCTTCGCGGTGATCGCAGACTGCGACCTGATCCTCCGCACCCGGCTGGCCGCCGACTGCCGCGACGGAGACACCTTCGCCCCGCCCGGAGGAGGAGCCGTCAAAGGCGCCCCGCCGCGCACCGGCGAAACCTGGCTCGTCAACGCCGGACCGGACCGCGGCACCGCGACCCTCCCCATCCCGCCGCTGCGCCCGACCGAACCGCAACACGTCGAACGCGGCGAGATCCCCCTCGCGAGCCTGGTGATCACCCCCGCCGCGGCCGCGGGCATCCCGACCGAGCTGCGCAGCGTCGACATCGACGTCGAACTGGCCGCGACGGCACCGCCCGACCTCGCCGAACGCATCCGCAACCGCGCCGAAGCGGCGCTGGACGGCGGGGCCGTCTTCGAGAACACCCCGCAGGACGCCGCGGCGTCCCTCGCCATGCTCGACCTGGTGAAGACCGGGCTGCTGGCGGGAGCACTGGTGGTGTTCACGCTGATCGGCTGCAGCCTGCTGGTCACCGCCGTCGAACAGATCCACGAACGAACCCGGCCGATGGCGGTGCTGGGCGCAGTCGGAGCCGAACGCAGCACGCTGGTGTGGTCGGCGTTCCTGCAGAACGCCGTCCCCATGCTGCTGGCCACCGCGATCGCGGTGCCCGCCGGGTACGGGCTCGGCGCCCTCATCTACGCCACCGACGGCGACCTGCCCGCCCTGGACCTGCCCGGCGCCGCCGCCGTGGTCGGCTTCGCGGCGGTCTCGGTGCTGGTCGTCACCGCGCTCACCGCACCCGCCCTGACCAAGGCCATGAACACCACAGGTCTTCATGCTGAGTAGATCGCCTGGTTCTCTTGCTCGGTGGGGCGGGTGGCGGAACCTCAGCGGCGCCCTCGCTGCGGGATCGTTTTCACAGGTGGCTCCGCCACAGGAGAAAACGCTGTCCTCGCGAGGACACCGCTGAGGGCGACCCCGGCGGCGGCCTGGGTGCGCCCG